>JBHBDS010000098.1:0-7948 GCA_041784625.1 Filifactoraceae bacterium | reverse complement strand
GATTTTTCCCAATAGATATTATACAACCTTTTTTGATTGATATTTTATGCCGTTGCGAATCCTTCTTTGACAATCAATTCGATTGCTTGGTCTACTTTTGCTTCGTTGACAAGGATGATTGGTCCTGTACAACCCATTCCGCTTTCTGCGTAGATTCCATTTTTCCAAAGCATTTGTACGGCGTCGTCAAGATCCATGATGTCAACACCAGCAACTTGTCCTGTTACGACTTCTTTTTCTGGTGCAACAACTGCTTCATCATCTTTGGCAAACGAACACTCTTTTTTGGAGTTGTTTTTGTCGATGATTTCAGTCCATTTGATTGCATTTAGCTTCGCATATTCTGCTTCGGCGATTTTGTTGATTTCGCCAGTAGCAATGTCAAATGCATATTTGAGTGCGTTAGCGATTACTGGTGCGCCAGAAGCTCTAGAGATGATCAAAATGTTGCGGTTGAATCCTTCTCCAATTCCTGGTCCATATCCGTAGCCCGCTACTTCGTACTCTCCGCCAGAGTTGTAGGATGAGAACATTTTCATCAATACATTTCCTGTGAGGGAGTCCGCTACCATGACATCTGGTGTTCCGAGAAGAAGGTCATTTCCTCTCATGACGGTTCCGCCGTCCGAACGTTTGGATTCGGTGAAGTTAATGTCGTAGCCCGCTGCTTGAATTTCTTTTAGAATTTTTTCTACCGTTCTCGCACCGTCGAGGTTGAGTATCCCAACAGTTGGATTTTTGATTCCGATCGCTTTTGCAGAAATGATTCCGCCGATCGCATTTTTTACCATCGCTTCGATACGGTTTGTCGAAGAAGTTCCTGTGGTTGTTGCAATGATGAGCTCTTTTCCTTTTGCAGGAGTAATTACTCGTCCTACGGTCGAAACACCGATTGGGAAATTGTAGTGCATTGTAACGCAGGCAGCAATTTCACCAGAGTCAAGTTTTTCTTCCATGATTTTATACATTTCGTCTTCACATTCTGTTTCGTATGTGAAAAGTCCTGTATCATTTTTGCGCCCAATCAGCGCAATATCCAAATGTGGATAAAGTTTTTTTGCAAACAATGCGCCTTCAAGAAGAGTTCCTTCTCCATGCTCACTGCCTAGAGTTGTAAGTGCTACTCTTTTTGGAGAAGAAAATGAACCGCTTTCGATCGCATTGGCAATATCTTCAAATACCTTCGCTATTGTGTTGTTCATTGCGACCTCCTATTCAGCAAGGTTTTGAGCAAGTTTTCTCATTGCATCAGCGATCATCGATTTGATTTGAGCTTCGTCCACTCCGCCTGATGCTGCTTCTTTTCCTTTGTTTGCTTCCATCACATAGGAAACTCCGTCAAACAGGTTGGTCATTCTACCTAGGAACAAGGAGCCTTTTCCAACGATCATAACACGGTTGTATTCGCCAGCTTTCATTTTTTCGATTGCGTAGCCGATAAATGGTGCTCCTGATGGAATGTGTCCTTGTGTTGGCGCATAACCGAATGTTCCATATTTTGTTGCAAAGGATGCAAGATCTGATTTTTCTAGCTCGCCGCGTTTTACGCCAAGTGCGGCAATCATTTTGTAGTTCGCTTCTGGAACGTCTCCTGCTCCAGCAAGTTTTGTAATATCTGGATTTTGCATTTCTACCGAGTATTTGTCGATGTCGGTGAGCTTGATGTTTCCTTTGTCAAGTGGTTGTGTGATAAGCGCTGTCATTACCGCTTGTGGCGAAGATCCAGTTCCTACCGTATGTGTTCCAACAAGATCGGTGTTGAGGAATGGAGAAACGCCATCGTCTTCTGACACAAGCACTGCAAATCCGCCCAATACGTCTTCCAAAACTGGAGCGCCTTTTTTGATATGGTCTTTTGCGTTCATTCCTAGTTTTGCAGTTGCTCCACCAGCTACTACAACAACATTTTTGTATACGCCAGATTTTACAAGAGATGCTGCAGAAATTACTGCATGAGTTGGCGCTGCGCAGAATCCTCTAAGGTCTGATCCTGTTGCGTTCACAAAGCCTGAGCACTCAGCAATCGCTTTTGCAAAGTTGCCGCCGCCACGTTGGTTCATGTCACCACACGCTTCTTCGGAGCACTCAATTACATAATCTACGATTGCTGGATCAATTCCTGCTACTCTGACAAGATGTCTTGCAGCAAGTACTCCAGATGCTTTTACAACAAGGTTTTCGAACATTACATGAGATGTAAGGTTTACGTCAACATCATGCGCTCTTTTTACGCAACCGATCAATTTGCCTTCGTGCTCGATTGGCTCAGAATGCTCGTCGGATACAAGGCTCTCGATTACGGATTGCTCTTCTCCTTCTTTCAGCGCAGCAACATCTGCTTCTGTAAAGATTGGATCATTTTTGATTACTTCAACGGCTTTTGCTGTAAACTCTTTGTTGAGTTTTACAAGGTCAAACGCATCGACTGCTTTCATCATCGCGATGAATTCGAGCTGTGGTTGAATCTCTCCAAATTTTCCGTAGCGATCAGCGCCTTCGAATTTCTTATCAAACCAAGGCTGTGGATATTTTTCCAATTCATCTGGGAAAAGATTTCCGATATACGCTTGGTTTGGTGGGTAGGAAACAACATCTTCATAGCTTCTGAAGTTGTTTTTTACCTCTTTTAGAAATTCTGAATCTGGATTTGTTTTTAGCTCTGTTTGAGTCGTTGTACCATTGTTGTAAATCATATCCGGCGTGTGAACAAGCACATAGCTCGCACTTTTCAAAACCGCTTTTGACATACATTGTCCTCCTGTTTTTCTATTTTTCAAAAGTAGATGGGTAAATTTACCCATCTACTCTCAAATTCATTAGTCTTCGAATACTGTTTGTACATGAACCTCAGTTTCAAGCGCTTTTAGAGCTTTTTCTACGAGCTTTCTTCTTAGGTTGTACTCTTCTTTTGCATCCAATGCAGGGTTTCCTAGTGGATGCGGGATTGCGATTGTTGGGATAATTCTGTTTGCCCCAACTGTTAGAGAGATCGGTACTACTGTACACATGTGAACAACTGGAATTCCAGCTCTCTCAATTTCCTTAACCATCGTTGCACCGCAACGAGTACAAGTACCTCAGGTGGAGGTAAGAATTACTGCGTCAACTTTGTGTGCAAGAAGGTCTTCTGCGATTTCAGCAGCGAATTTTTTCGCATTTGCTACTGCTGTTCCGTTTCCTACTGTAGAGTAGAAGTAGTCGTGTAGTTTTCCAATCTTTCCTTCTTTTTCAAGATCTCTAAGAACGTCAACTGGGATTACACGGTCAGAATCTTGGTTTGCGTATACTGGGTCGTATCCACCGTGAGCTGTCTCGTGGTCAGCTTCTGTAAGATTGTCAAATCCAGAGATGTCATATTTTCCGTATTTTTGTGCAGATGATGACTCGATTCGATCTGGATTTCCTTTTGGAACTGTTCCTCCCGATGTAACGATCGCGATTTTTGCTTTTGTTACATCTGGCACTGGTTGATTTGGTGCTACTCTGTCAAATGCTGGCATTGGATATTCTGTTTCGAATTCTTCGCCTTTTAGCTTTTTCACAAGCATATTTACTGCACGAGTTGCTCCTCTTTCCTCTGCGAACATATTCACACGAATTCCACGAGCAAGGTAACCTTCCTCAGCAGGCGTTCCGATTTTTTCTCCGCTAAGCAGTTTTTGAGCAAATTTTCCCATTGCTGGAAGTGCTTTTCTCATACCTGCTGCAGAGTTTGCTGTGCTTACGATGTAAACATTTTTTCTGAAGCTGTCAACTCCAGGGTTTTCTTCGTACATTCCTGTGATTGCAGGAATTCCTAGTTGCTCTTGAACGAGTGTACTTACTGTACCACAAGCCATTCCGTAGCGTCCTGCGTTGAACGCTGGTCCTGCGATTACGAATTCTGGGTTTTCAGCTTTGATTAGCGAAAGAACTGTTTCGCTTGCTGTTTCAAGATTTTCGTTGAAGTATGAGTCTCCACACACGATTGTAGCAACGATTTCTGCATTTTCGCCTAGGCTTGCTTGAAGTTGTTGACTAATCGGTGGCAGAGCATCCATCTTGATTGGCTCTTGGCCAGCTTTATCTTCTCCACCAATACCAGCGTAGAACTGGTTGACATAGTGGACTACTCTTGTTTTTGCCATTTTATCGCCTCCTAAAATTTTTCTTAGAAATTGCCACTTCTAATGTTGTTCATTTCCTCGATGATTTCATCAACATTTAGTACCATTTCCATCATACCAACTTGCTCTTCGTAAACGTCAGCGTCTACTTCGTTTTTGATTTCTGGCTCTGTTGCATGATATACAGCAAGTCCAAGTGCAACGCCTGCAAGTGGTCCAGCGAATGTTGGGTCTCCAGAAGTTACTGTCTCTGCAGCAAGTCCAGCTGCCTCAGCTTCTGCCGCTCCGATGATTACCATTACATTTTCATTTCCATACTGCTCCGCAGCATCTTTAACGCGTTTTTGGTTCTCTAGATCCATCGCGCCAGCAGCGGTTCAGACAAAACATTCTGTAGATGCGTAGATAACTTCTGCTGGTGTTCCTTTTAGACACTCTTCGATTGCTTGTCCAGGAATACCATCTCTATCGCCGATGATTATAACTTTTTTTCCATCAAAAAGGCTCATAGTTTCCTCCTAAATTTTGTAAATAATTTTTTTCAATTTTTTCAATATCCTATTTTTTGCTAATTAGTAAGTTCTAGCTGTTAGATATCCAAATCCTACTTCAGAAGTTGCTCCTGTGATTGCTTGGATTTCTACTTGAAGTGATCCGTCTGGTCTAAGTGAACCAGCAAATCCTCCTGCGATTGTGTCCACGAACTCGATGTGACCAATCACTTTGTCAAGTTTTGGAAGGTCGATAATCATGTTTGCATTTCCACCTGTTACGCAAGCGTCGCCAGATGGGTCAGAGTCAGCAAGTGATTGAGATGCTCCGTCACGTCCTGCATACTCGTCTGTTACGATAACTGTTTTGATTCCTTTTGCAGAGATTTTTTTGCAGTTCATCATAAGGTCTGTATCTGGGTTTCCGAATCCTTCTTCCGAAATGATTACCGCATCAAGTCCCAAGTACTCAGCAAGTTTTGCTGACCAGTTGGATGAACGCTCTTTGTCTGCAAGGTATACGTTTTCGTTTGTGATGATAACTCCTAGGAAGTTATACTCTTTTCCATGAAGTTTGTATAGGTCATGGATGATTGGGTTGTTCATGTGAACATAAGTTGGGTTTTTGTCGCAAGCGGATACGCAGTTTCCTGAAACGATTGCTCCGTCCATTACCTCAGTTGGGTAAATTAGTGTTGGAACGATTTTCTTTGCGTCTACGCCATATACATAGGTGTCATGTAGAAGACCTTGTGTTTGAAGCATGTATACATAAGCAACTTTTGGAAGATTTGGATACTCTGCGATTTGCTCAAGTAGTGGTTTTGTTTCATACACATTTACTTCGTCTGGAGTTACATTTCTTCCAGCTTCTCCAAGGTACTTAGCTGTTTTGAATCCAACAAGTCTAAGTGCTTCTTCGTGAGCATGTTGAAGTAGTCCATCTACAACTTCTGCCTTAACAACAAGGTTTGCTGTTTTGGAGAATGGAGTGTACTCAGCTCCTGGTCCAGTCATATCGATGATTCCCTCTTGGAAACCTACGATTTTTCCAGTTGTAACAACTGCTGCTCCCTTAAGAACATGAGTTTTACCAGAACCAACAACATCAACTTTGCTAAGGAATCCTGGGAAAATTCCTCCTGGTCCTTCTACCTTAACTCTTGGCTCGATAACGTCTTTTACCGGAGTGATGCGCACGCTCTCTCCTGGTTTTGTAATGAAAAACTCGATCGATGCGATATGCTCATCCTCTTTCAGAATCGCCTCAAGCTCATTTTGGTTTACATACAGAACGCCTTTTTCAACCTTTGTCTCATTGGCAAACTGGATGTCGTTTATGAAGATATTACCTACTTCTAAACGCATTTTACACCTCCTGATAAATTTTCAAAATAGCAATTAGATATATTTCTTAATCATTGCTTCGATGTTAGCTACTGTAGCATCATCTTTTGTAAGCTCGTCGATTTTGCTACCATCTTTGTAGATTGCAATCGTAGGAAGTCCAAGAACTTTTTCTTTGATTGCAAGTCTTCTTGCTTTTGTAGAATCCATTTTTCCGAATTTCATTTTTCCGTCATATTCTTCAGAAAGTCTAGTCACATCTGGCATAAGCGCTTTGCATGGTTCGCAGCTCTCACTCCAAAAATCTACTAGTACATATCCTTCTGCTTGAAGTACTTCTGCTTCAAAATTGTCTTTGTCAAAAATAAGCATATTGTTTCCTCCTACTTTCTCACTAAAACTCGTTTTCTTCAATATATTTTTCTGCCATAACCGCTGCGATTGCTCCATCAGCTGTTGCAGTTACAACCTGTCTTAGAAGTTTTTCTCTACAGTCTCCCGCAGCGAATACTCCTGGGTAGTTTGTTTCCATCAATTCGTTGGTCTTGATGTATCCAGTTTCTGATGTTTGAACTTTGCCCACAAAGATGTCTGTGTTTGGAATGTATCCTGTGAACACAAAGATTCCAAATGTACCAAATTCTTCGTCCGCATCGTATTGCTCCACATCGCCAGTTTGCGTATCTTTGAACACAACCGCCTCAACGATTCCGTCTCCTTTGATTTCTTCGATTACTGCGTTCCAGCGGAAGTCGATCTTCGGATTTGCAAATGCTTTTTCCTGGATCGATTTTGCTGCACGAAGCGCATCTCTACGGTGAACGATCGTAACTTTTTCTGCAAATTTTGTAAGGAACATTGCTTCCTCTACCGCAGAGTCTCCTCCACCGATTACAAACACTTGCATATCTTCAAAGAACGCACCGTCGCATGTTGCGCAGTAAGAAACGCCTTTACCGGTCAATTCTTTTTCGCCTGGAACATCCAATTTTTTTGGATTTGCGCCAGTAGCGATAATTACCGATTTTGCTAGATACTCTGCATCTTCGCAAACAATTTTTTTCACCTTGCTGTCAAAGTCAAAAGAAACAACGGTTCCTTTTACTCTCTCTGCACCAAACTCCTCACATTGCTCCACCATTCTTGCAATCAGCGATGGACCAGTTGCATCGTGAATCGATCCTGGGTAGTTTGCTACTTCGTCTGTCGTTACAATTTGACCACCAGTCTTATCTTTTTCGATAATTAGCGTGCTCATTCTTGCGCGTGCTCCGTAAAGTCCAGCTGCAAGACCAGCAGGGCCAGCTCCAATGATGATTAAATCATAAATTTTTGACATCTTTACCTCCTAAAATAAAGCATTTTTGATTAAATCCAAATCTATTACCATAAAATCATCCAAAATACTCTCCGTCCAAAACGGCGTTTTTAAATCATTTTGTAGCCTCTCATAAACTTCGACTGCATTGGAAATCAGTTCGAGCGAAAGCATATCCAATGTCTTTTCTTCGCAGATTGCAATCGATTTGTATGGCGTTTCGTTGGGCTTAATGCTTCCCGAAAGCGGATGCGTCAACAGATGGTAGTTCAGATGAACTTTTTTGCGAACCTCATCGAGCACATCGCCGTAGCCGCCAGATACAAAAATCACAGGCAAACTTTCTGCTTCAAAAAACTCTTTCGCTTTTGAGTTGTTTGTAACAATAATTGCTTTTTTCTTTTTCATATCACTTTCCAGATAAAAAAATAAGGGAATCTTGCCGAGATTCCCTGTATCACCAGAGTGTTGTCAAAGCCAAGTTCTTTTACCTGAGAATTTCACCAATAAGTGGCACTTACTGGCTTGTCCCTTCGGTGGCTGTCGCTCTCTCCCTAACTTCTCATACAACTTAAATTATTGTCTTCATATATAGTTTATTCTAATATAAAAGCAAAATAATATCAATAGAAAAAACGGAAAAAGTTAGCGTTTTTTTATATTTTCGCTTAACAATCTATTTCGAT
>JBHBDS010000097.1:0-3504 GCA_041784625.1 Filifactoraceae bacterium | reverse complement strand
TTACCACGCTCGCAGGAACCCATAGCTGATAATTTGGATAAGAATCCAGTGCTTCACTTCCGTTCACCCATTCTTTTGCATCGTAAACGGAAACATCAGTCAGCCCTTTTGACACAAAGAAATCCGCAACGGTTTTTGCATCGCTTCCGTTTGTATCATACACGATAACTTTTTTGCCTTCTGCGATCCCTTTGTTCGCTAGCATATCATCGAGAACTTGCGCTCTTGAAAGTTTTTCAAGATTTCCATCCTCATCGTATGGCGCAGTGATATTGCTCGCAGCAAAATCCGTCGCACCTGGGATATGTCCGCCACGAGCGTTTCCTTCAATCGCCCAGCCAGCGTAAATATCATTTAGTCTTGCATCCACAACGATTGCATTGGCATCCGCAAGCGCTGCTTTTACATCGTCCATCGTCGCTGTTCCAACCGTCACCTCAGCAGGAGTTTCTGTTGTTTCTGTCGTCTCCGATGTTTTGCTCGAACATCCAGCGATCACCATAATCGCTAGCATACTAAGTAGCATGCCCAATAATTTTTTCTTCATAAATCCTCTTTCTTGGAACAAAAAAATTTAGCAGAATAAAAATTTTTTCTAATAATAGGGTGTAGCGATGCAATTATGTTGCAATCGCACATTACTTCTTATTATAATGTAATTAATCTAATAAATACATAACGGAACTTGGATCAAAGGAAACAAAAATAGCATGGTCTACCACGCACCAGGACAGAGAGATTATAATAAGCTCTCCCCCAAAAATATTATTTGGTTTGAAACTAGCGAAGATGCCAAAGCGGCAGGATTTCGTGCCGCACAGCAGTAGAGCATTTTTTGGTAAATACTATTGAACTTTTATTCATCATAGGGTAAAATAGATGTATCAGGAACGGACGATGCAGTCCGTTGACGGCTGATTGACGCAGCTAGAAAAACACCTCTTTTATCTTATGATAACGGAGGTGTTTTGATTTTATGCCCAAAATTTATGACAAACCTTTCTTGACCTTTGATGAGCAGATTGAACTAATGCGAAGTCGTGGAATCGATGTAGAGAATGATATTTACACGCATGAAAAACTTAGCTCCATTTCATACTATTCATTGATTAACGGGTACAAAAATACTTTACTGAAGAATCCGAATAGCGAAGAATTTATCGATGGCACGACTTTTAATATGATCTATCGCCTTTTCTTATTCGATTCGATGCTTTCCAATACACTTTTGAAGTACATATTGCACGTGGAGCGTTCTCTAAAGACCTAGATTGCCTACCGTATTGCAGAAAAATATGGCGTTGATTCTCCAGATTACTTAAAACCCTCAAATTATTTTACAAGAGATAATCGTTTGGTGAATAGAGTGCTGAAGCATTTGAATGATAAATGTACTTCGCCAATGCGCAACACGACCTCTTATTACTACGCAAATCACAAAAACCATCTTCCGCCGTGGATTTTGGTTAATGACATTTCGTTTAATCGTGCGATCGATTGGTATAGTATTCTAAAATCGGATGACAAATCATATATTGCAAATAGTATGATCTTGCAAAATAGCGTAGATATTACTGTGGATGAGCGTAAAGAGTTTTTGATAAAATCCCTGCGACTTCTGCTTGATTATCGTAATTCGCTTGCTCACGGAAACAAGGTTTTTGCTCCTCATATTCATTCCATATTACCTAAGAGCCCTCTGATGAAACTGGTCCAAAATGATATGGTGCTGAAAGAATCGGAATACAATATGGGTTTCGGACAAAAAGATTTGCTTGCCGCAACATTGTCACTTATGCTATTGATAAACAACCCCGATATATTGACTTTTTGCGTCAAAGATTTTGCTAAGATTTTTGGAGAGTTCGCAAAGCAAGAATATATCGGACGGTCTTCCTACGAACTTCTAGGAATCTCGCCAATGCTCGGCGATCGACTTGCGGTACTGCTTGTGGAGCGCATGAATAATTCGGATATCGGACTCTGGTATGATTCGAAGGAGCTTGGTCTAGAGTAATGAGGAGTATGCATCACGTTTTGTTCTCAAAAAGGCATGATAAATTCCATACGTCATATTTTTACAGTAAGCCACAAAACGAACAAAGTCTTCTGCCGTTTTGGATTTTCCAAAAAAATAAAAGCACTGCGATTGCAGTGCTTCCATTGTTTTTGAGTTTTACTTAGAGTAGTACTCGATGATTAGAGAGTCTGTTACCTCGATTGGTACTTCGTCTCTTTTTGGCAATGCCACAAGTTTTCCTTTGAGTGCTGTAACATCTTTTTCCAAGTATGGAAGGAAGTTGTTTTTTGCTTCAAAGTTGTCCTTGAACATTTGTACACTTTGAGATTTTTCTTTTAGCGAAATCACATCGCCAACTTTTACCTCGTAAGACGGTCTGTCCACTCTCTTGCCATTTACAAGAATATGTCCGTGAACTACCATTTGTCTTGCTTGACGGAGGCTCGCCCCAAACCCAAGTCTGTAAGTGATATTGTCCAATCTGCACTCAAGTCTTTGAACGAGGATTTCTCCTGAGTTTCCTTTTGCGTGCATTGCGGATTCAACTACTTTTGCAAATTGTTTTTCAAGCACGTCGTAATATGCTTTTAGCTTTTGCTTTTCGTTAAGTTGTTTTCCGTAGTCAGACATTTTCTTTTGAGGTTTTGGTCCTCTCTTTAGTGCTTTTGGGTGATCATAAATGTTGATCCCAAATCTTCTTGCCACCTTAAAACGTGGTCCTGATGGTCTTGCCATTCTTTGTTTCTCCTTGCGAACTATAATTTTTTGGGTAAATTATCGTCCAGCAGCCTAAAGATTATTGTACCTTAGAGATGAAAAAATTTCAACTGCTTTCGAAAATTATTTTTTATTGTAATCAAATTTTGTGCCACCATGTTCCAAATGCTACGACGATTTCTGTGATTCGAATGAATGCGCTGCTTTGCATCAAAGTCGAAAAAATTCGTATACTCCGAGCGAATCTACTCTATCGATACCTTGCAACAATCCCTTATGAGTGCGTCCGAAGTTTCATAAATTCTATGGGGTAAAGCAACCTTGCGAGCACTTTATCCAGAGCTTTTCACTTGTCAGTGCGTAGCGGTGTTTTTGGAATCAAATTTCCAAAGATCGCATACACATCTTCATTGAGTAGCGGCACATCTTTGACCATTTCTTTGGCGCCAGGTGGTCTGTATTCGATTTCTTTTGCCATGATATGATCGTATACTTCTTGCGGGATTAATTTGTATTTTTTGAAATCCTCGAAGTTGGTGTAATTCTTTTTGACAAAATAGTTCATCACTGGCAACAGCTCGCTGAGCATGATCTCGTGACTCATCGGCTTGTCAATTAGCCCGAGCGCATGATATTTTTGGACATGATATGGCGAGTTGTTTTCGATGAGGTGAAGCATTAGCTCCAGCCGCTCAACGGTCGCTGGGCTTTTGAGCGCATAATCGTTGCGATAGGTCATCGAAACAAGTGCCTTGCTGCGTAGGAAT
>JBHBDS010000096.1:0-19172 GCA_041784625.1 Filifactoraceae bacterium | reverse complement strand
TAAGTTGCGCAATCTCAACAAAGAATATATTCTAAAACGTCTTGAGGAAATTGAAAAACTCCAATCGGAAATCAAAAAAGGCAATGAGTTTTTGGGCAGCGAAAAACTTCAAAACAAAGAGATGGCAAGCGAGCTCAGAGCGGTTATCAAAAAATATGATACCGGACGAAAAACGACCGTTGCAATCAAAGATGAGGTGCAATATCATACCGCAGATGAAAAAATCGAGGATTATCCAGTCCATCTGTTCTTGACAAAGCATGGCTATTTCAAAAAAATCACGGAGCTTTCACTCAAACGGGGTGGAGATCAAAAACTCAAAGAAGAAGATGAAATGCTCCAATGTTTTGTTGCAAAAAATTCCGATACCATTTGGCTTATCACCGATAAATTCAATCTATATCAGTTAAGATTGCATGAGCTGGAAGAAACCAAAGCGTCGAGCCTTGGACTTTATCTCGCGAACTATCTGGAGTTTGAAAAAGACGAAAATATCCTGCGGGCAATCGATCCAAGCTCAGGAGTGACGATGGTCATCAATGTGTTCGAAAATGGAAAAGTTGCTAAAATCGATCTGGAAGCGTACAAAACAAAAGGCTATCGAAAAAAATTGCAAAATGCCTACAGCGACAAATCGAAATTGGTGGAAACTTTTGCGCTCAAAGAAGATCGAGAAATTGTCTTGGTGACGGATCAGTACACTTATCTTCGTTTCAACACAGAGCTGATCAATATGGTCTCTTCCCGAAGTTCGCAAGGGGTGCAAGTGGCACGATTGCCAAAGAATACAAAACTCGAAGAAGTTATTTTCTCGGATTTTGACGAATCAAAATTTGACGAAACGACTCGCAAAATTCCTAAGACGACAAAGAAACAAATTTTGAAACAGCTTGAATTATAGGCTATAGACAACGCAAGTCGGACATTAACAGAGGAGAAGTTGATTATGGCGAATATCAAGCGAGAAATCGGCGACATTGGCGAGAATTACGCCAAGGAATTTTTGACAAAAAAAGGATATACCATTTTGGACTGCAACTTTCGTGTAAAATCAGGAGAAATCGACATCGTTGCGTTCCAAAGAGGATGTATCGTATTTGTCGAGGTCAAAACGAGAAAAAATGATTCGTTCTATGAAGCAAGAGAAGCAGTGAACAAATCCAAACAGGAAAAAATTCGAAAAGCAGCGAGGGAATATATCGCCACGAAAAAAATTTCTTATCGAGAAGTTCGCTTTGATGTGATCGAGTATTATACGCAAAACAATCTGATCGAACATTATATTGACGCATTTTGATGGAGGAGCTATGTTTTACAAAAATTATACTTGTGCATTGGATGGAATTGACGGCTATACGGTGACGGTGGAAGCGGATATTTCACGAGGGGTTCCGTTTATGAATATTGTCGGTCTGCCAAATGCAGCGGTCAAGGAATCCAAAGATCGCATCAAATCAGCAATCCAAAACAGTGGACTCAATTTTCCAAAACAAAAGATCACCATCAATCTTTCTCCATCGGACATCAAAAAAGAAGGCTCGCATTACGATTTACCGATTGCACTTTGTTTGCTTTCGAGCGAGTACAATATCCAATCGGAAGAGTATGCGAAAAGCGCTTTTGTTGGCGAACTCTCGCTCAACGGCGAAATTGTTGGAGTCAAAGGAATTATTCCTTTCATCATCAATGCGAGAGACAATGCAGAGATCAATCGAATCTATGTTCCGTATGAGAATATCAACGAGGCAGAAATTGTCGATGGAATCGAAATCATTGCGGTAAAAAATCTGCTGGAGATCATGGCGCATCTCAAAGGAGATTTGGAACTGCCCCAAATTACTTCGCAAATTCGGCAAGTGTCCAACGACTTTGAATACGATTTTGAGGATGTCAAAGGTTCTCTCGTTGCGAAAAGAGCGAGCGAAATCTGCGCAGCGGGCAATCACAATATGCTGATGATTGGTGCAGCAGGTAGCGGAAAAACACTCATCGCAAAACGGATGGTCAGTATCATGGGACATCTTTCGGAGGATGAATATTTGGATGTGAGCCGAATCTATAGCGGCACAGGATTTATCAACGAAGATATTTTGAATCGCAAGAAACCATTCCGTTCACCACATCACACGGTCACGATGAAAGCTCTGATCGGCGGTGGAAATTCTTCGACACCGGGCGAAGTTGTGCTCGCTCACAAGGGCGTGCTGTTTTTGGACGAACTTTTGGAATTTGACAAAAAGACACTGGAGGCTTTGCGTCAGCCGATTGAAGACAAAGTAATCACCATTAGCCGCATCAAAAATGTAAATACTTATCCATGCGATTTTTTGCTCGTGGCTTGTTGCAATCCTTGTCCGTGCGGGAATTTTAATAATCCTTACAAAGAATGTACTTGCCAAGAGCATCGGATCAAAAATTATTTGGGTCGAGCATCTACACCACTGCTTGATCGATTCGATATTTTTGTCGAGATGATTCCGTCGAATCTTCAAGAAATCAAAGACGAAACGATGGTTGAAAAAAGTGCAGACATTCGAGAGAGAGTTCTTAAAGCGAAAGAAATTCAGACCAAAAGATACAAGGATCACAGCTTTGACTACAATGATGCAATTCCAGCAAAGCTCATCGACAAATTCTGCGTTATGACAGAGGATGCCAACGATTTTATCGAAATGGTATTCAAGCGAAACAAATTATCGATGAGAAGTTATCATAAATTGCTTCGAGTTTCTCGAACGATTGCGGATCTGGACGGCTCGGAAAAAATCGAGCTCAAACATATATCCGAAGCAATCGGTTTTCGAAAACCACTACAAAAATACTGGGGGTAATATGACAGCAATCGTTTTGGCAGCGCATTATGCGGAGCTTTCGTATGAAAATTATTTGGAAGTATCCGAACTTATCGACGAAAAATTACGCTACAACAAACTCGAAATCATACGCATCCTCGGCGAGAAGAAAGCGGGCAAGTTTTTTGATTCGCTCAACCATGTCGAATCGTATCTTGCACTGATGGAAAAAGAGGAAGTGAAATATATTTCTTGTTTGGACAAAAAATTTCCTGAATTTTTGCTGGAAATGCCGAACCCGTGCTATCTTTTGTTTTACAAAGGAAATATCGATTTGCTACAGGCTTTTTCGATTGGGATGATCGGCAGTCGTAAGCCGACGATGTATGGAGAGTATGTCGCAAGCAAATTTTCGTCTGAGCTTGCAAAATCTGGAGTGGTGATTGTCAGCGGATTTGCACAGGGAATCGACTCCATCTGTCATCGTGGAGCAACGGAAGCAAAAGGGAAAACCATCGCCGTTCTTGGTACAGCGATCAACAACATTTATCCACGCTCCAACGCAAAATATGCAAAGGAAATTATCGAAAATGGCAATTTGATTGTTTCTGAATTTCCGCCGGATTTTCAGACTTTGCCATTTCATTTTGTGCAGAGAAATCGTCTGATCAGTGGAATCTCGCAAGGACTTCTCGTCGTCGAGGCTGGAGAAAAAAGTGGGACCCTTACGACGGTGGATTTTGCGCTGGAACAAGGCAAAACAGTTTTTGCAATTCCAGGCAATATCAATTCAAACAATAGCGTCGGAACAAACCGACTGATTCGCATGGGCGCAAAGCTCGTGATGGAGCTCGAAGATATTTTTGAGGAGTACCCAAATCTTATTATAAAGGAAAGAACAGATGAGGAGTTACCCGATATATCCGAGGAAGAAATGATGGTCTATCTTGCGCTCCGAGAAAACGGTGCGATGACCAATGAAGAAATCTCTATCTTTACAAACCAAAATATTAAATATATAATGGGAATCCTAAGCGTGTTAGAAATAAAAGATATTATTAAAGATCTTGGGAACAATCGTTATACGTTAACATAAACAAAGTAAAGAGGTAAAAATGTCAAAAAAATTGGTTGTCGTGGAGTCGCCCGCAAAGGCGAAAACCATCGAAAAATTTCTAGGAAAGAAAACCTACACCGTCAAAGCATCGGTCGGTCATGTGCGTGATTTGCCAAAAAGCAAATTGGGTGTAGATGTTGAAAATAATTTTGAACCACAATACATTACGATCCGTGGAAAAGGCGACATCGTGTCGGAGCTTCGAAAAGAGGCAAAAAAAGCCGATATGGTTTATCTCGCAACCGACCCCGATCGTGAAGGAGAGGCGATTTCGTGGCATTTGGCAAATTTGCTCAATCTGCCAGAAGAGAAAATCGAGCGAATTGAATTTAATGAGATCACCAAGACAGCGGTCAATAACGCAATCAAAAATCCAAGAAAAATCAATATGGACATCGTGGATGCGCAGCAAGCAAGACGTGTCATCGACCGACTTGTAGGATACAAAATCAGCCCGATACTTTGGAGCAAAGTGCAAAAAGGTCTCAGCGCAGGACGTGTGCAATCCGTTGCGACCAAAATTATTCGTGACCGTGAAAAAGAAATCGAAAATTTTGTGCCCGAAGAATATTGGGATGTCGAGCTTGATGTGCTTGGTGACGACAAAAAACTTTCGAAATTCAAATATTATGGAAAGAAAAAGAAAGTCGAGCTCACCAACGAAAAATCGGTCAAAGCACTGCTAAAAGAAATCGAAAAGAAAGACATCAAAATTATTTCGATTGAAGAAAAAGAAAGAAAAAGAACTGCACCAAAACCATTTACAACGAGTCAATTGCAGCAAGAGGCAGGCAATAAGCTCTCCTTTGCAACCAAAAAAACCATGATGGTTGCACAACAATTGTACGAGGGAATTGAAATCAAAGGCAAAGGGACGATCGGTCTCATCACCTATATCCGTACCGATTCGCAACGAATTTCGGACGATGCCCAAAAAGCATCCAAAGATTTTATCGAAGAAAACTACGGAAAACATTATTACAAAAAATACTTCAACGCAGCGAAAAAAGGCAAAAAAATCCAAGATGCGCACGAATGTATTCGTCCATCGTATATCGATTTTACGCCAGAAGAAATCAAGGCGTCGCTGTCGAATGATCAATACAAATTGTATAAATTGATTTGGGAGCGATTCATTGCTTGTCAGATGGCGGATGCGATTTTTGACACGCAGAGCATCGATGGAGAAATCGAGACGCATATTTTCAAAACGAGTGGAAGCAAATTGAAATTCGATGGATTCCTCAAAGTGTATTCCTACGCAAAATCGGAAGAGACCATCATTCCACAATTTACCTTGGATAAGTCCTATGCGGTCAAAAAAATAAATCCAACGCAGCGATTTACACAGCCGCCAGCGAGATACACCGAGGCGACGCTCGTCAAAGTGCTCGAGGAAAAAGGCATCGGTCGTCCGAGTACCTATGCGCCGACCATTACAACGATTATCTCTAGAGGCTATATTTCGAAAAAAAGCAATGCGCTTTATCTCACCGAGCTTGGCGACATCGTCACCAATATTATGGAACAGAACTTCACCCGTTTCGTGGACATTGATTTTACCGCAGAGATGGAAAATGAGCTCGATATGATTGAAGAGGGCGAAGAAAATTGGAAAGATTTTATCGCCAAATTTTATCCACCGCTCGAGCAAGCGGTTCAAGTTGCCGAAGAACAGCTTGAAAAAATGGAGGCAATCGTCATTGAGACGGACGAAATCTGTGAGCTTTGTGGAGCGAATATGGTGATTCGTCACGGGCGATTCGGACAATTTTTGGCGTGCAAAAATTATCCAGAGTGCAAAAACACCAAGCCGATTTTAGAAAAAATTGGCGTGAAATGTCCTTCCTGCGACGATGGAGAGATCATTGTTCGTAAATCGAAGAAAGGCCGAGTGTTCTACGGCTGCTCGAACTTCCCAAATTGTCGCTTCGCTTCATGGAACAAGCCGATTGAAGAAAAATGTGCTTCCTGCGGCTCCCATATGGTGGAAGCGGAAACAAAATCAGGAACCATCACACTTTGTAGCAACAAGAATTGTGAAAAGTCGAAAGTCAAAAAATAGACTTGTATTTGATTGAAAATTATGATTAAATATGATTAGGGATTTTGAAGAAAATGAAATATTTTACAAGGGAAGGGAATCAATGTCAAGTCAACAACTTTTGGACAAAACCAGAAAGATTAACAAGATTTTGCAGAACTCAGGAGTAAATCCTGTGTCATTTCCTGATTTGAGCCAAATTCTCAACGAAGTCATGGGCTCAAATGTGTATGTGATCAGTGCGAGAGGAAAAGTTCTCGGCGCATCATTTACGCATGAGGGAGATAGTTCAATTATTATTGATGATTCAGGGGTGCAAAAATTCCCAAATGATCATGTTGAGGCGATCAACAAAATTAATGAGACTGTATCCAATTTGACGAGAGAAAAATTATTGGACGTGCTCAAGGGAGAAATTTCGAGCTACAATAAATTGGTCACGATCGTTCCAATTATCGGCAATGCACAGAGATTGGGAACGCTGATTCTTTCTCGCTACGAAAAAGAATTTGACGATGGCGATTTGGTGCTTGCGGAATATGCTGCGACAGTAGTTGGGCTAGAAATTCTTCGTTCAAAGAGTGAAGAGATGGAAGAAGAGCTTCGCAAAGTTGCGGTGGTTCAAATGGCGATTGGAACATTGTCATACTCCGAGCTTGAAGCAGTGGATCACATCTTCAAAGAACTCGATGGCAACGAGGGCTTGCTTGTAGCGAGCAAAATTGCAGATCGAGCAGGAATTACTCGCTCCGTCATTGTCAATGCGCTACGCAAATTCGAAAGTGCGGGAGTCATCGATTCCAGATCGCTTGGGATGAAAGGAACGCATATTCGAATACTCAACGATAAATTGATGGAAGAACTTGATAAAATTACAAAAAGATAATTTGTAGCCTGGGAGCTTCCCAGGCTATTATTTTGGTGATGCGATGAAGAAGCCATTTTATGAAAAGATTCGTCCAAAAACTTTGGAAGATATGGTTGGGCAAGAACAAATTCTTGGAAAGGGAAAAATGATTCCGAGGTTGTTTGAGCAGAAAAAACTCACGAGTATGATTTTTTACGGACCACCAGGCACGGGAAAGACGACGCTCGCAAATATTTTGATTGACAATGCCAATCTTACTTCGTACAAACTCAATGCGACTTACAGCAAGACGCAAGATATTCGGGATATTATTGAGACGCAATCAGGTTTGCTCAGCGATCAGAGTTTTGTGATTCTGATTGATGAGATTCATAATTTTAACAAAAAACAGCAGCAACTTTTGCTTGAGTATATCGAGCGAGGGAATATTATTATCATTGCAAACACAACGGAAAATCCATATTTTCATGTATACAAATCGCTGCTGAGTCGGACTCAGGTGATTGAATTCAAGTCGCTGACGGATCAAGAAATTTTGCAAGGTCTCAAACATACGATTGCGCAATATGAAGAGATGCCCATTCGATATGAGGAAGAGGCACTTCGAGGAATTGTCGGCGCATCCAACGGAGACTATCGCAAGGCGCTTTCGATTCTTGGACTGATGGTGGAACTTTCAGAGGGAGAGGAAGAACTATTCATCACGCAAGAGTCGGTAAAAAATATCACACAGTCAAAAGCGGTGGAGTACGACCGAAATTCGACGAGCCATTACGATTTGCTCTCGGCGTTCCAAAAATCGATTCGTGGCTCCGATCCCGATGCAGCGATTCATTATCTCGCAAGGCTGTGTTATGCCGAAGATATTGAGTCCATCACGAGAAGGCTGATGGTCATTGCGTGCGAAGATGTCGGGCTAGCATTTCCCAATGCCATTACGATTGTAAAATCTTGCGTCGACGCAGCGTTTCAGCTCGGATTCCCCGAGGCGAGGATTCCACTTGCGCAGGCGACCGTGCTTCTTGCTGCGGCGCCAAAATCCAATTCCGCCTATATGGCGATCAACGAGGCGATGCGTGATCTTCAGGAGCTCAACATCACCGAGATTCCCAAACATATTCTCAATGCCGTTTCGCAGGATGAGAAAAAGGGACTGGGAAAAGGAATTGGCTACTTGTATCCGCACGATTATCCTAATGCGTATGTCGAGCAAGAATATTTGCCAGAAATCATTCGTGACAAAAAATATTATGTGCCGAAAGATAATAAATTTGAGCGTGCTATTGCAGATTATTTTGCAAAAATTAAGTCCGATGGGCATAATCTATGATAAAATGGACAGGGATTAAGGAGTAGGAGTAAAAAATTTGGAGTTAAAAGCAGTTCACAATCAAAATATCATCCATTCTGTCCAAGAAGGATCGATTGCCGAAGAACTTGGGATTTTGCCTGGCGATCAGATTCTCAGCATCAATGATATTCCGATTGAAGATATAATTGAATACAGTTATTTGGAAGCAGACGAATACATCGAGCTGGAGATTCGGCATCAAGATGGCGAAGTTGTCATTTACGAAATCGAAAAAGATTTTGACGAACAAATTGGATTGGAGTTTTCAAATCCCATCATCGAGTCAGTTAAAAGCTGCAACAACAAATGTATCTTTTGTTTCATCGACCAATTGCCTGAGGGAATGAGAGAAACCCTGTACATCAAAGATGATGATTCCAGATTATCTTTTTTGCAAGGGAATTTCATCACGATGACGAATATGAAGGACAAAGATATCGATAAGATGATCGAATATCGAATCAGTCCAGTCAATATTTCAGTTCATACTACGAATCCAAAGCTCAGAGTGGAAATGCTCAAAAATAAATTTGCAGGAAATATTTTGAAAAACATTCAGCGACTTGCCGAAGCAAATATCACGATGAATGCGCAGATTGTTTGTATCCCAAATGTAAACGATAAAAAAGAACTTCAGCGCACAATTGACGATTTGGCAAAATTCTATCCGCAGATGCAATCGGTGGCGGTAGTTCCAGTCGGATTGACCAAGTATCGGGAGAATTTGCCTGCTCTTACACTTTTTGGCCAAGATTCTTCGCAAGAATTAATTGAGCAGATCGAGTCGATGCAGCAAGAATTTTTGAAAAAAATTGGAACGAGATTCGTGTTTGCGTCGGACGAGTTTTATGTGATGGCAAACAGAGAAGTTTTGCAGGAAGAGGAATACGAAAACTATATTCAGCTTGAAAATGGCGTGGGCTTGATGAGAAAGTTCCAAACCGAAGTCGAGAACAAATTACGTAGCATCCAATCGCCGATCGATTTGCAGCACCAAAAAATCACGATTGCAACGGGATATTCGGCGTATGAATTTATGAAAAAAATAGCGCACACCATTCAAACGAAACTTCCATCGCTTGAAATTGAGGTGGTGCGCATCGATAATGATTTTTTTGGAAGAACGATTACGGTGGCAGGACTGATTACGGGACAAGATTTGGTGGCACAGCTTTCAGGTCGATCGCTCGGCGATGCACTTTTTTTGCCACGAGTGATGTTTCGTGCGGATGAGCTGGTGTTTTTGGACGATTATCTTCCGCAAGATGTGGAAAAAGCGCTCGATACACCGATTGTGATCTGCGAGATTGATGGAGAAGATTTAGTCGATAGAATAATAAACTTTAGGAGAGAACATGAAACCAATTGTAGCGATTGTGGGTAGACCCAATGTTGGGAAGTCTACAATTTTTAATAAACTCGTCGGAAAAAGAATTTCGATCGTCGAAGATACGCCAGGCGTGACGAGAGATCGAATTTTGGCAGAAGCGGAGTGGTTGAACAAATATTTTACACTGATTGACACGGGCGGAATTGAGCCGAACAACGAAGAACTCATTTTTAGCAAAATGCGTGAGCAGGCTCAGCTTGCGATGGATATGGCGCATGTGATTTTGTTCGTCGTCGATGCCAAAGCTGGCGTGACACCTCAGGATTTGGATATTTCCGTGATGCTTCGAAAAACCAAAAAGCCAGTCATTTTGGTAGCGAATAAAGTGGACAACCGTGACTTGCCTGCCGATTTTTATAATTTGTACGAGCTTGGTATGGGCGAGCCGTTCCCTGTGTCAGGCGTCAATGGATTGGGGTTTGGCGATGTGCTGGATGAAGTGATCCAAAATTTCCCAGCTGATGCGGAGCTGCAAGAGGAAGAAGATGTGATCAAAGTGGCGATCGTCGGAAAACCAAATGCAGGAAAATCTTCGCTGCTCAACAAAATGCTCGGCGAAGAACGAGTGATCGTCAGTCCGATTGCGGGAACGACCCGAGATGCTATCGACACCTACAAGGTGATTGCAAAGCAAAAATATCTCTTCATCGATACGGCCGGAATTCGTCGCAAAAGCAAAGTGGAAGAAAATATCGAGCGATATTCCGTCATTCGATCCTATGCAGCGATTGAGCGTGCGGATGTAGTACTGCTGGTGATCGATGCGGAGCAAGGAATCTCGGAGCAGGACAGCAAGATTGCAGGAATGGCGCATGACGCTGGAAAATGCACCATCGTCGTGGTCAACAAATGGGATCTGCTGGAAAAAGACGACAAAACGATGGACAACTACATCAAAACAATTCGCACAGAGCTTCCATTTATGATGTATGCGCCGATTATTTTTATCTCGACGCTGACTGGACAACGATTTGGACAAGTGCTCGAGAAGATCAATTATGTCGTCGAGCAAGCGTCACACCGTGTATCAACGGGCGTGCTCAACGATGTAATTGGCGAGGCAGTGCTGCTCAATCAGCCGCCGTCGGACAAAGGGAAGCGTCTCAAAATCTATTATGCGACGCAAGTGGGAGTCAAACCGCCGACCTTTACGATTTTTGTCAATAATATGGAGCTGTTCCATTTTTCATACCAAAGATATTTAGAAAATCGAATCCGAGAAAGTTTTGGCTTTGACGGAACACCGATTATTTTCAAAAAAAGGGAAAAAGGAGAAAGAAGATAAATCTTAACATCGGATATGTTTAATCTACAATTATTTGCATTACTAGTTTTTTCGTATTGTTTTGGAAATCTTTCGCCGTCGATTATTTTGAGCAAAATTTTTCTAAAAGAAGATATTCGAACGCATGGCTCAGGCAACGCTGGCGCAACCAATGTTCTACGAGTGATGGGTAAAAAATTTGGAGCGATCGTATTTCTTTTGGATGCGCTAAAAGGAGCGATTCCTGCGCTGATTGGACTTCGGCTCGGCGGATTGCAACTCGCCTATCTGTGCGGAATATTTGTTGTGCTTGGACATGTCTTTCCTGCGTTTTTGAAGTTCAAAGGAGGCAAAGGCGTAGCGACATCTTTTGGCGCTGCGATGGTGCTCAGTCCGTTGTTTGCGCTCATCAGCATTTCATTTTTTGCACTGATCGTATGGAAAACAAAATATGTTTCGCTCGGGTCGGTGCTGGGAACTTTTGTTTTTCCGATTCTAAATATAATTTTCCAAAAAGGATTTGACATCGTGCTATATAGTTTTGTTTTTGCAACAATTGTGGCGATTGCGCATCGCAAGAACATCAAAAATCTAATCCAAGGAACCGAAAATAAATTAGCAAAAAAATAGAGGTGAATCATGAGTAGAATTGCGATATTGGGGGCAGGAAGCTGGGGAACAGCGCTGGCACGTGCATTTGCTCTAAATGACAATCAAGTGATCTTGTGGGGAAGAGATGAAGTGCAGATGAATGAGATGAAGAAAACTCGCTGCAATCACAAATATCTCAAAGATATTCCTTTACCTGATTCGATTGAATATACATCTTGTATCGAGGAGGCGGTAACAAATTCTGCCATCATCATTCTTGCAGTAAGCTCGCAAGCCAATCGAAGGATTATTGAAACGATCAAGCCTTTTATCACCGATTCAACCATCATCGTCAACGTGTCCAAAGGTCTTGAAAAAAATACCAACAAAAGAGCGTCTGAAATCTGTCGGGAAATAGTTCCAAACAATCCATTTGTCGTGCTCTCTGGCCCATCGCATGCGGAAGAAGTGGCGATTTCTGCGCCGACCACTTTGGTCTCTGCTTCTGAATCCCAAGAAGCAATGGAAATCATCCAGCATCTTTTGTCCAACGAGTTTATGCGAGTCTACACCAACAAGGATGTTCTTGGCGTGGAGCTTGGCGGGGCGCTCAAAAATATTATTGCGCTCGGCATCGGAATCATTGATGGACTGGGTTATGGAGATAATACCAAAGCAGCGATGATGACGAGAGGAATGACCGAGATCGTTCGTCTTGGTGAGGCGCTTGGTGCAGAAGAGTCGACATTTTTTGGTTTGACGGGGATGGGCGATTTGATCGTAACCTGTACCTCGGTGCATTCGAGAAATCGTCGAGCAGGAATACTTCTTGGTCAAGGAAAACGGCTCGAAGAAGTAAATGAGCAGATCAAGATGGTTGTCGAAGGAATTACGGCGACTGAAATTGCCTATCATCTAGCAAATACTCATCATGTCGAGATGCCGATTGTCAGCCAGATGTATGAAGTGATTTACAACAATAAAAATCCAAAAGACGCCATCCGAGAACTGATGACAAGAAAAAGAAAAAATGAAAACGAAGATATTTTAGAATTGCATAAGGAAAGATAACATGCAAGAAGAAAACATTCGAAAACGTCCAGCTCAAAATTCATCGAGCAAGCGTCAAGTAACTAAAAATACAAAAAAGAAAAACTCCTATCGATGGGATAACATTCTGTTTGCCCTTTGCCTTGTTGCGGTTGTAATGTATTTTTCAGACTTGTTTATCACCTCGACGAGAAATAGCACAATTCAAACGGCCATTGTCGATTTTGGTAAAGTGGAGAGCTTTCAAGATAAGTCGATGTATGTCGTGCGAAATGAAAAGGTGCTCCTTGCTCCAGCATCTGGATATTACGAATTGATTTATCCAGAGGGCGAGCGAGTAAAAAAAGGACTGCCCGTTGCAAAAACCAAAAACCAAGAATCACTCGAGGATTACAACTATCTAATCGAGCTTTTAGACAATCGAATTGCAATGTTTGAGAACAACAGCGTGCAGATGGCATCGGACAATGAGCTGAGCAAGATCAACAACCGTTTGGAATTTTTGTATCGTAATGTGCAAGAGCGGGTTCAAAAGGGGGAGTACGATTACATTGACAAGCTCAAAAAAGAAATCGTATCACTCAACGACAAGAAACAGTATTTTTTTCCAAACGAACAAATGCTCTCCAAGAATGAGCTGATTGCGGAAAAAGAGCGATTGGTTCAAGAAAAAAACAATCGCAATTCAACGGTATATTCCAATATGGTGGGATTGCTTTCGGGATACTATGATGGCTACGAAAGCGATATGAGCATACTCAATATTCGCAATCTCGCTATATCAAAACTTGAAAAAATACAAAATGTGCCGAGCATCGATTATTCAACTGAGAAGAAAAAAGGCGACCCTGTAGCAGTCGTAACCGAAAACTTCAAATGGTACTTGGTGTGCGAAGTTTTTCCAGAGGATATCGAAAAAATTGTTTCGGAAAAACCAGTTTACATTGAAATCGAGGACAAACGATTTGTCGGATATCTCGAAGATTTTTACAAGGGAAGCGATGATCGTTTTGTTGGATACTTCCGAATTGAGGATGAGCGATTCAACTTTTACGAAAAGAGAAAATATCAGGCAAAGGTGATCTTCGAATCCTCGGATGGGCTAGCGATTCCGAATGAGGCAGTCGTTGAATACAATGGAATGAAAGGCGTATTTGTTGTCGACATTACAGGCGTGGCAAAATTTATTGAACTGGTAGAAATCGATGCACAAAATGAGCGCTACACGGGGATAAGGTACAACCCAGCGGTGCAGGGCAATGCTGGCGTAGTAAAACTCTATGACGAAGTAATCTTAAACCCAAGTGGAATAAAGGAGGGGCAGAGAATCCGATGACAATCGAAAAAAATTATTTAGAAATACTCCGCCGAATCGATTCTGCAAAACGAAAATCCAATCGTAGCGATGAAATAACCTTGGTGGCGGTGACCAAGACCTACGAAGCGCCACAGATGATTGAAGCAATCGAGCTTGGGATAAAAAATATTGCAGAAAATCGAGTGCAAGAGATTCAACGCAAATATTCGCAGATTCCACAGGAGCTTGATGTCTGTTGGCATCAGATTGGCTCACTTCAGACAAACAAAGTAAAATATATCATCGACAAGGTCGAGCTCATTCATTCGTTGGATCGCTACGAGCTTGCAAAAGAGATTGATCGCCAAGCGAAGAAAATCGACAAGGTGCAAAAATGCCTCGTGCAGGTCAAAGTGTCGGAAGAAGAATCCAAAAAAGGGGCATCGACAGAAGAAGTTATCGAGCTAATCCAACAAATCCAATCGGAGTTTGAGAATATCCAATTGTGCGGCTTGATGGCGATGGCGCCATATTTTGACGAACCAGAAGACAGCCGAAAGTATTTTGTAGAGCTGAAACAACTGTTTGATGAAATCAAGCAAAAGGAAATTGTCTCTGAAGAATTTGTGCATTTGTCGATGGGGATGTCCAACGATTATTTTGTGGCGGTGGAAGAAGGTGCGACGATGGTTCGAATCGGTTCCGCACTTTTTGCTACAGATTAATTGCAATGCTTGAAACTTCTATCGTCATATGATACAATTTTAGAATAATGGATACTGAGGGAGGTTTACTATGTCTGAAAAAACTACAAGAGGTCTGTTCCAGCTGTTTAAGAGCACAGATGACGACGATGACGATGATTACGAACTACAAGATAGTTATGATTTAGATGATGATATTACGCCGCTTCCTAAATACCAATCTTCCAACAAGGTGGTAAACTTGGGGCAATCGGAAATGGGGAGCGCTGGACAGATCAAAGTGATGATTTTTGAGCCAGCAAGTTATGATGAGGACGCACCAGCGATTGTCGATAGTCTTCGAGAGAAAAAAGTTTGCATCGTAAACCTTGGCGAAATGAAAGACAAAGAAGTTGCGCAGAGAATTTTCAACTTCCTCAACGGCGCAATCTATGCGATGGGCGGACGGATCAAAAAAATTTCCAATGGAATTTTGCTTCTCGCTCCAGACAATACGGATATTGATGGAAATATCAAAAAAGAGCTTGAAACAAAAGGCTTTTTCCGTTGGCAATAATATAAGAGGACAACTATGGGATCTATTCTATCAACATTAATTGATTTTTGGTTGCTCGCATTTTTGATGTGGCTTGTTTTGTCATGGTTTCCGTACAATCATCAGATCAAAGGATTCTATGATTTTCTAAATCGCCTCGTCAATCCTGTGATGCAATTTATGCGCAAAATTGTCGGAAATAGCTTAGTGTTTGGAAATATTGATGCGACGCCAATTCTTGTGTATCTATTGGCTCGCACTATCAAATATTTCATTCTTGTGCTACTATGATGATTGACAAAGAAACATTGACTGCTCATATCCAAGATATCGAGCAGCGACAACAAATCAAAAAAATTATTGATCTATGCGAGCAGTCAATCTGCTCGCATAGTGTGCGTCATACCAAATTTTTGACGCCGAACCAAATTGTGCTTGCACAAAATGTTTTGCGACAGATTCACGATGCGAATTACAAAAATTTTTCGCCGACGAGCACGGCAGAGAGACAACTGATTTATTTTTTTCCGGAATATGTTGATTTTGAAGAGGTGGAGCTGGATATTGCGATTGTCAAATTGTCTCTTGCAAACGACAGCGATTCGATTGGACACCGAGATATTCTGGGCTCCATTATGTCGCTTGGCATCGAGAGAGAGAACATCGGGGATATTCTATTTGAGGGCAAAGATATTTTTGTCATCTTGCTCAAGCCGTTTGATTCATATCTTCTGACCGATCTACGCAAGGTGAGAAATACCAAAGTCACTGTAGAGCTCTGTGACAAAATTCCTGAGACAGAAGCAAAGTTTGAAGAAGTGATTATCAATGTTGCGTCGCTTCGGCTGGATGCGGTGATTTCGAGTTTGCTTCATTTGTCCAGAGACAAATCGCAGAAGCTGATTCAGCGTGGCGATGTCAAAATGAACTACGAAGAACAAAAGGAAAATTCCAAGCAGCTTGCAAGTGGCGATATTGTTTCTGTCCGCAAATTTGGCAAATTTCGCATAGGCGAGCTGATTTCCGAAACAAAAAAGAATCGATTTCGGCTACAAATTTTTCGATACACAAATTAGTACTTGAACTATTATATAAAAGGTTGTATAATCATTGGATAAAGGCAATGAAGAAGACGAGTAGGCCGATGGGATTGCACAGAGAGCATGTGGTTGGTGAAAACATGACAACAAAATCCGCTGAATATCACTTCTTGGCTCAAGGGCAGAAATCAGTAAGCTCTTGCGATTGACTCACGTTATCGAGTCCTTGAGATAGTTTTTACTAAACTAGGGTGGTACCGCGATAATTCGTCCCTGCACATTTGTGTGGGGACTTTTTTATTTTTATTTAAGGAGAAAATTTATGAAGTTTAAGAACCTGAGCACGAAGCCTTATTGCGACTGCGAAAAGGATATTCGCCACTATTGGGACGAGATTGATCTTCTACATCGTAGCGTGGAGGAACGCGAAGGCTGCGAGTCATTTGTATTCTACGAAGGCCCTCCAACAGCAAATGGAAAACCAGGGATTCACCACGTAATTTCTCGTACGCTCAAAGACTATGTTTGCCGTTACAAAACGATGCAAGGTTATCAAGTAAAGCGTAAAGCGGGATGGGATACGCATGGTCTGCCAGTAGAAATCGAAGTTGAAAAAAGATTGGGTCTAAAATCCAAAAAAGATATCGAAGAGTACGGCATTAAGGAATTTAACCAAAAATGTCGTGAATCCGTATTTGAATACGAAGAACTTTGGCGAGATATGACCGAAAAAATGGCTTATCTCATCGACCTTGAAAATCCATATATCACTTTGGACAATAATTATATCGAAAGTCTTTGGTGGATTTTGGATAAATACCACAAAGAAGGATTGATTTACGAAGGACATAAGATTCTTCCATACTGTCCTCGATGTGGAACAGGTCTTGCGAGCCATGAGGTTGCACAGGGTTACAAAGACATCAAGAGCAACACTTTGACGGTAAAATTCAAGAAAAAAGGCGCAGAGAATGAATACTTCCTCGCTTGGACAACTACTCCTTGGACTCTAGTTTCCAACGTGGCGCTTACCGTTTCTCCAACGGAAACATATCTCAAAGTAAAACAAAATGACGAAGTATACTATGTTTCCAAAACGCTTGCGACAAAAGTTCTCGGCGAAGATTTCGAAGTGCTTGAGGAAGTAAATGGATCCGATTTGGAGTATATGGAATACGAGCAATTGATTCCAGAACTTCCTACCGACAAAAAAGCATTCTTCGTAACGGTTGCGGACTATGTAACGACTGAAGATGGAACAGGAATCGTTCATACAGCGCCAGCATTTGGTGAGGACGACTACAACACAGGAAAAAGATACGATCTTCCAGTGCTCAATCCAGTGGACGAAGAAGGAAAATATATCGGTACGCCTTGGGCGGGACGATTTGTGATGGAAGATGGCCTTGATGTCGACATCATCAAATATCTTGCAAAAGACGACAAGATTTACAAAAAAGAAAAAATCGAGCACAGCTACCCGCATTGCTGGAGATGTCAAACACCACTTCTATACTATGCAAAACCAAGCTACTATATCGAAGTGACAAAATACAAAGAAAAACTGATCGAGAACAACAATGGTGTGAATTGGTTCCCGCCACATGTTGGAGAAAAAAGATTCGGCAACTGGCTCGAGAATCTAAACGACTGGGCAATTTCTCGATCAAGATATTGGGGAACTCCGCTTAACATTTGGGTCTGCGAAAACGGACACAAAGAGTCGATCGGTTCACGTGCAGAGCTTGCGGAAAGAGCAATCGAAAATGTGGATCCAGAAACGATTGAGTTGCATCGTCCATTTGTCGATGATGTTCATATTGAGTGTAAAGAATGCGGCGGCAAAATGACTCGTGTCAAAGATGTAATCGACTGCTGGTTTGACTCGGGAGCGATGCCATTTGCACAACACCATTATCCATTTGAGAACAAAGACAACTTCGATAAACTGTTCCCGGCGGATTATATTTGCGAAGGAATCGACCAAACTCGAGGCTGGTTCTACTCGCTGATTGCTGTGTCAACATTTGTCACAGGCAAATCGCCATACAAAAATGTATTGGTGAACGACCTCATCTTGGACAAAGACGGAAAGAAAATGTCCAAGTCCAGAGGAAATACGGTCGACCCATTTGAAATGTTCGAGCAATTCGGTGCGGACGCATTGCGCTGGTACTTGCTGTACACTTCACCACCATGGGTGCCAACAAGATTTGACGTGGAAGGGCTCAAAGAAGTTCAGAGCAAATTCTTTGGCACGCTCAAAAATGTGTACAACTTCTTCACGCTGTACGCAAATACCGACAATGTCGATCCAAAAGAATTCTTTGTCGAAGTGAAAGATCGTCCAGAGCTTGATCGTTGGATTGTATCCAAATTCAACAATCTGGTACAAGCGGTGACGACAGAACTTGACCAATACGAAGTAACAAAAACGGTTCGTATGATCCAAGACTTCGTGAACGACGATTTGTCCAACTGGTATATCCGACGCTCGAGAAGAAGATTCTGGGCAACCGAAATGACGCTTGATAAGAAATCCGTTTACAACACAACTTATGAAATTTTGGTTGGCGTGGCAAAACTTGCTGCACCTTTTGCGCCATACTTGACGGAAGAAATTTATACGAATCTAACTGGAGAGACATCCGTACATTTGAGCCGATTCCCAAAATGTGAGAATGCGCATATCGACAATGATCTCGAATATCGTATGGACCTTGCAAAAGATTTTGTAACGCTTGGACGTGCATCTCGTGAGACGGCAAAAATCAAAGTTAGACAACCGATTTCAAAAGTATTTGTGGATCAAAAATTTGAATCCGCAATGGGCTATCTTGAGCCACTGATCAAAGAAGAGCTCAACGTAAAAGCGGTAGAGTACACTGATGCGCTTGACAGCTATGTTAGCTACACACTCAAACCAAATTTTGCGGTGCTCGGCAAACTTCTTGGACCAAAACTAAAAAGTTTTACCGCAGAACTTGGCAAACTCAGCCCATTTGAAGCATATACCAAGCTCGAAAATGGCGAGTCCGTTGTGATTGATCTGGAAGGCGAAAAATTTGAAGTAACCAAAGATCATGTGCTCACAGCAATTTCTCCAAAAGAAGGATTCAATGTCGAAAC
>JBHBDS010000095.1:0-12095 GCA_041784625.1 Filifactoraceae bacterium | reverse complement strand
TTTGCGTACACATTGATCGTGCTGCTCAACATCGGACTGCTTGCGCAAGTGCAATATCCGCTCGAAGATTTGGCATACGGACGAGAAACCTATGTGGATCGCTACTATATCTATTCGCTCATCATCAAGCTCGGACATTTTCTGCCGATTCTTTTGCTCTCCCAATATCGTGGCGAAAAAGGAAAAGGCGGCTCGTTCACCAAATGGTTTTTCTACGTGTTCTATCCGCTGCATATCGGGATTATTTATCTCGTCAAAATGTGGATGGAAAATCGCTAGAGAGAAAAATTTACGAATACGAAAATTCGATACAAAAATACAGACAATAGAATAAACAAAAACAAAAATATCCGCAAAAATATTTCAAAAAATAAATGGTTCATCCTGCATCGAATCTTAGGTAGTTGCATAATGGAAGTGACTTGATAGTTGTTTGCCTCAAAAACGTACACGTTGGAAGAATTTTTATTTTAAGAAAATTAATTTTTGGGTTCTCAAGAAAGTTTTTTCGTGCTATAATAACAGCAACTTTATGATGAATGACAAAAATAATATTCGACAAAATACGAAAAATTTGTAGGAAATTCCTAAAAATAGGGTTTAATAAAAATATTTTGCTTCAAACGTTTTTTATTTGGAAAGGGGGCGTTCGCATGGACTATTTGGACATTCAAGTCGGGGACAAAGCCAGCGTGACAAAAACATTTTCGAAGGAGGATGTAAAATTGTTCGCTGAACTTTCGACAGATACGAATCCAGTTCATCTGGATGAAGAGTATGCAGCAAAAACAATATTTAAGAAAAATATTGTGCATGGGATTTTGGTTTCGTCGCTAATTTCTTCGGTACTGGGTACAAAGTTGCCAGGTGAAGGAACGATTTATATGGGGCAGGAGTTAAAATTTCTGAAACCTGTGTATATTGGCGATGAATGCACCGCAGAAGTTGAGGTGCTTTCAAAAAGAGATGACAAAAGAATTCTTACACTAAAAACGACGGTAACGACAAACAATGGTGAGACCGAAGTGATTTCGGGACAAGCAGTAATGAAGATGCTTTAATGGAGGGATGATAATTAGGATGATGAACAATGAATTTTTCAAAACGATGATGGATTCTCAAAAAAATATGATGGATCAATGGCAGGATATGTACAAAAATTTTGCAAATCCATCGGATAATCCGCACACGAAATCGATGAATGATTTCTTTGAGCTGCAAAAAAAATATATGGATTATTTGGCAAAAAATCAAGTGGGCGATGTGAACAAGCTGTTTATGGATTACTTCAAACAGCCTGGCTTTGATCCAAAAGCTTTTGAATTCTTTACCGAAATGCAAAAAACGTATATGGATCAAATGACAAATTATTTCTCCAAAATGCCAGATTTTGCAAAAGCAGCTCCGTTCAATTTTACGGATATGAGCAAATGGATGGGCAATGCAGACAGCATCAACGAGTATTTCGAAAAAATTAGAGAATACTACAATCCATTTGAAATGGGCAAGGCGTTTTCGCCAGCGATGAGAGATTTGCTTGAAAAAATGATGAAGGCAAATACTTATTATCTCAATCTGTACAAATTCTGGAAAGAAATGGAAGCATCGCAAGTGCAACCTGTGATGGATGAAGTAAAAAAATATACGCAAGAAATTCTTGAAAAATATGATTTGATGTTCAAGGATATGGTTCTGCCAATGCTACCACAAGAATTCCAAGCATTTGCAAAAGAGCCAATGGAGCTGATGAAACAATATGCTGAAACCAGCAGAAATTTCTTTGCACCATGGCTAGATAATTCCAAAGAACTTCGTGATCTATTTGCAGAAGGAATGATCGCTGACAAAACGAAACTCGGCGAGTTCTTCGAGCTTTGGAGAGCGCAGTTTGACAAAACTTTTGGTGCGATGCTGCTTTCTCCATCGATGGGAATCAACAAAGAACTGATCGAGCAGCAAAGCAAGGCGTTTGACACCTACATTAATATGTTGTTGCTCAGCACAGACTTTACCTCGAGAATTTTTGCTGTACAACAAGAAAATATGGACGACATGATCTCCAAGTATCTTGAAATGGCAGAACAAGGTGTACAACCAAAAACATTCAACGAGTTCTACACCTACTGGTCCAATGAGCTCGAAAAAATCTTCGACTCTTATTTTGCAACGCCAGAATACACCAAACTTCTGGGACAATTGTCCTCCGCTGCGATGGAATACCGCATCGAGATGCAACAACTCCTTGAGCGCTATCTCGTAGACACACCGATCGTTACAAGAAGCGAAATCAACTCTCTGTACAAAACGATTTATGACTTGAAAAAAGAAGTAAAAGCGATGAAAAAGGCGCAAAAAGAAGCAGCGAGCGCAGAGGTTGAAAAGTAATCTGGTTTTTGTAGAAGAAAGAGAAAGGTGTTATAATGGATCAAGTTTTTGATTGGAAAAAAAGCTTTGAGGAAAATCTCAAGCTACAAAAAAAGTTTTTAGAAGGATTTGAAACAATGATGAGCGTGGGCGAGCCTACGCCAGGTTTTTCGGAAAAAGCGCTCATCTATTCGGAAGATAAAATGAAAGTGTATCGCTACAAGCCGTTGGTTCGTAGTGGTGCAAACAAAGTGCCTACGCTCATCGTGTATGCGCTGGTAAACCGTGAGACGATGATGGATCTTCAAGAAGATACAAGTTTTGTCCAAAATATGCTTCGCGACGGACAAGATCTTTATATCATCGACTGGGGTTATCCAACACAAGAAGATATGTACCTCACGCTCGAAGACTATATCCAAGGATATATCGACAATGCGGTGGATGCGGTTCGTGAGCACTCCAAAAAAGAAAAAATCAATCTGCTCGGCGTTTGCCAAGGCGGAACATTCTCGCTCATGTATTCGGCGCTTCATCCAGACAAAATCAATGCGCTGGTAACCATGGTTGCGCCAGTAGATTTCTCCACTGATGACGGACTACTTTTCCGTTGGGGTAAGAGCCTTGACATTGACAAAATGGTGGATGCGTACGGAGTAATTCCAGGCGATTTTATGAACAATGGATTCTTGACGATGAAACCAATTTCGCTGATGGTTGGAAAATATCTCAACCTGATTGACGATTTTGATAAGCCGGAGGTGATGAGCAACTTCCTACGTATGGAAAACTGGATTTTTGATAGCCCGGGACAAGCGGGAGAAACCATCCGTCAGTTTATCAATGACCTATACAAAGAAAACAAGCTGATCAAAGGCAAAATGATGATTGGCGACCAAAAAGTGGATCTCAAAAAAGTTACGATGCCAGTGCTCAATGTGTACGCAGAAAAAGATCATATCGTACCACCAGCAGCAAGCAAGCCGCTCGAAAAATATGTTGGCACCAAAGACATCGAGACCCACGGCATTCCAACAGGACATATCGGAATGTATGTGAGCTCCAAAGCAAAAAAAGAAGTATCGCCACTGATTTCCAATTGGCTCAAAGAAAAATCCAAAGCGAAATAATTGGAGAAAAATAATTTTCGGCAATAGAAAAATGCTGTACAATTAAAAAAACGGTACAATAACAATTGAAAAAATTTTTGGGGAGCAAATTTGCGAAATGATGCAAAGTTTGCTCCCTGATTTTATTTTACAGAAAATCTGAAATACAAGATGGCAAAAAAATCCTAACTACTTTCTCAATAGCTAGGATTTTTTATTTCATAAATCGATTGTTTTCGCTGAAAATATTCGCTGAAAATCTTCAATGGTTTTGTGCGATGAATATTTTCGCTAGTTATTCTCGCTCATCTTTCTCAAACTGTTCTCAAGTAATGTTCTCGACTACTTCTCTACTTTAGATTCTGCGATGATTTTTTCTGCCATTTGTGCAGGAACTTCTTCGTAGCGTACGAATTCCATTTCGAAGTAGCCACGTCCTTGGGTCATCGCTTTGAGGTCGATTGCGTATTTGAATGTCTCAGCTTGTGGAGCTTCAGCACGGATGATTTGCTTTCCGTTTTTGTATGCTTCCATTCCGAGTACACGACCACGTTTTTTGTTGATGTCGCCCATAATGTCGCCCATATATTCTTCTGGAACGTAGATGTCGAGTTTCATCACTGGCTCAAGCAGTACTGGTTTTGCTTCTTCCATTCCTTTTTTGAACGCAAGATTTGCTGCAAGTTTGAACGCCATCTCGGAGGAGTCTACATCATGGTACGATCCATCGTAGAGAACCGCTTTGATATTGGTTACTGGGAATCCTGCGAGCACACCATGCTCCATCGATTCACGCAGACCTTTTTCAACTGCTGGCACATAGGATTTTGGAACCGAGCCGCCGAATAGTTCTTCGCCAAATTCAAATTCTTCCGCCGATGGAGAGAAACGAATCTTCACATCGCCGTATTGTCCATGTCCACCCGATTGTTTTTTGTGTTTTCCTTGTACATCGGAGCTTCCTTTGATCGTCTCACGGTAAGGAACTTTTAGATCACGAAGCGCAACGTCTACGCCAAATTTTTCTTTGAGTTTATCTTTGAGTGCGTTGACATGGATTTCGCCTTGCACGCCAAGTACGGATTGTTTTGTTTCCGCATTTCTTGTGTAAGTGAAAGATGGATCTTCGTCCAAAAGTTTTTGGATTCCTTGCGAAATTTTGTCCTCGTCGTTTTTGTTGAGAGCTTCGACTGCCACAAGCATCTGTGGTTTTGGGAACTCGAGCGCTGGTTTTTCGCCATAGCCCGCTTTGGAAGAAAGTACATCGCCTGTCACTACATCGCCAAGTTTTGTGAATACAACGATGTCGCCAGCATTTGCGCCGTCCACTTCTTTGAGCTCTTTGTTTACTACGGTGAAGAGCTTGTTGATTTTTTCTTTTTTGCCTTTATTGAGATTATGAACTTCCATATCTGGCTTGAACTCGCCTTCGTACACGATTGCGTAGTTTACTCTGCCTAGGAATGGGTCGTAAACGGTTTTGTACACTTGCGCAACGCTGTCCGCCGAGTAGCGTGGCACGCCTGAGTCAAGCGGCGATGGAAGATAATCCACCACCATATCCATCAAAGTGTGCATTCCGATATTTTTTGCAGTCGATCCGCAAAGAACAGGGATTACATCGCCAGCAAGTACGCCAAGTCTTAGTCCACGGTGAATTTCATCACGAGTAAATTCTTCGCCCGCAAAGAATTTGTCCATCAATTCTTCGTCGGTCTCTGCTACTGCTTCAAGAAGCATCTCACGAATTGGTTCTACCATATGCTGAATATCTTCTGGCATCGGAACGGTCACACATTCTGAGCCATTGTATTCACGAGCAAACATATCGACCACGTTGATAAATCCTTTGAAGCCATCCGCCTTGCCCCAAGGTACGTGGAACGGCGCAATTTTTTTGCCGTAGCGCTCACGAAGTTGCTCAAGAATTTTTTCGTAATCTGCTTTTTCACTATCTATCTTATTGACGAAAATGAATTTTGGCATATTCAAATCATCAGTAATTTCCAAAGCTTTTTCGGTTCCAACTTGCAAATCAGTTGTACCGTCCACCACGATGATTGCGCCACGAGCCGCTGACATCGCAGAAGTTACTTCTCCAGAAAAATCAAAATATCCTGGAGTGTCCAAGAAATTGTATTTGTTGCTATTGTACTCAATTGCGTAGAGTCCTACGGTGTTTGTCAATTTGACCTCGTCAGTCGGTTTTGAAATTCGGTTTGCCAATCCTGCGGTAAATTGAATCGCTTCGATCAGATTCGATTTACCGGATCCCGCATGTCCCAGTATTGCCACATTTCTAATTTTGTCGCTTTCGTAAACCCTCATGTCAAATTCCTCCTTAAAATTTTTGAAGTTAATATTCAAAAAATTAGATATTTTAGTAAATTATAACGCAAGAAGTCTAATTATGCAAACATTTTCACACGAATGAGACAGATTTCAAGGCAAAATTTTTTTCTACAGAAATTTTTCCGCTAAATGCCAAATGTTTTGCTTTGGAGTGAAAAAGTTTTTGAAACATAATTGGTCCGTTTGCGCCATTGACGCAATATTTCCTTCTCGATATAATTATTTTGTGGAGATAAAACGTTTTCTATGAGGGGGTTATTATGAAGAAGTGGAGAAAAATCATTTCGCTTTCGCTTGCTACGCTGATGTTTGTCGGCTCGCTTGCAGGATGTGCGAGCACAGGCGGCGGAACGAGCACAAGCGAAGAAAAAGTAAAAAAATTAAATTACGTGCTTTACGACAAAAAAGGAAGTTTGTATTACTCGGCGCTCGACGGCAGCGACGATATTTTGGTTGCAAAAAGTGACGAAGAAAACGAGTATGGAAGACCGTATGAGTATGGCGCAATGACGACTTTGACGGAGAATCAAAACCGATTGTTCTACATAAAACCAATAAATGGCGACATGTACAACGGCACGCTGTGTTATCGTGACGTGCTGGAGGACAAATCGCTGTCGGATGAGGTCGTGATCGCAAAAAAAGCTGGCTACTACAAAGTCAGTGCAGGAGGTGAGACGGTCATTTTTTGCGACTACGAGGGCGATGTGACGATGGCGTATGACGTGGAGAATGAAGAAGAATTCAAGCTCGGCACATCATCGCATTTGATGGAGATTTCATCTGATGGCAAGCGGGCTATCTATGCATGTTATGATTCAGAAAAGGACAAAAACTACGGCTACGAAGTCGAGTTCGGCAACGATCCTCAGCAGCTCAAGCAGAGTTTTTGGAGTATCTCTCATTTTGAAAAAGACCTCTCGAGCTACTATTTTACTTACAATGAAGCATTGTACAAAAAAGAGTTTGGCGGCGACGCTGAAAAAATTGTAAAAAATATTTCGTCGGTCGAAAAAATGTATGACGATGGAAGATTCTACTATGTTTTGTATGATCCAGAATCCACGGATTTTGACATCAGTGATTTTCTCATCGACGATATGAAGGAGAGCGACGCAAATATCGAGGTAGTCGAGTACCCAGCGTTTCTAGATCGAGAAAAATTTGACTCCGATGCAGCGTGGGAGGCAGCCTATGCCGAGTATATGCTCCAGATGGAACAAGCAGCTGCAACCTATGACAAAACTTATCGTGACGAAGTGCGTGAAGCCTATGAGGGAGCAGCGATTACGACATCGAATATGGCGCTGTATTTTTACGATGGCAAAGAGTCGCATCTCGTGGCAGATTTTTTGACGCAGGATACTTCATCCAACTATCTGCTTCCAAAATTTGTATTTTTTGAGAGCGAACCAGGCGTCGTGTTCCAATCAGCTTTTGAGTTTGATGGCAAGGTAAAAATGTCCGAGATCGAGGATTACTACAGCCCAGAGTCGATTGTTCAAACAGCGATGGCAAAAATTTCGAAACTCTACATTGCTCGTGGTGGAAAGATCCAAGATATCGATCTGCCATCCAAAGTCGGCGCGATGGACAAAGATCAACTCAAATTAGCGAAGGACGAAAAAAGTTTCTACTTGCTTCACAACGCCTATGACGAAGAGCTGTACTACGATTTGTATCAATTCCACATCGACGACTTTTCGGTGACCGATAGCGAACGAGTTGCAAAACAAGTTGGCTCTTATCCATTTATGACTTTTGATGACGGTCGTGTGCTCTACAGCACGATTGATTTCCACGATGGATATTACATCGGCGACATTTATCTTGGCGAAGAAAAAATTGCAAAATTTGCTTACTTGGTATTCTCAAATGATGAAACACAGGAGTTTGCTCTGCTCGAAAATTTTGATCTAGACGCAGGAACGGGCACGCTGGTATATTACAAAAATTTTGAGCCACAGGAGATTGACAAAAAAGTTCAGTACGCTTACTTGACACCAGCGGGCGAAACTATGTATCGCAAAAATGTAGATCGAGAAACTTGGGTCGGTGATTTGTATCATTATAACAATGGCGAGGGTGAGCTTGTTTCCAAAAAAGCAAGCTATGTGGACACCACGATGAGATATGAAGACCTTGTGGGATAGGGGGAACTATGAAAAAAAGAATTACGGCAATATTTTTGGCAGCGACGCTGATGCTCGGCTCGCTCGCAGGATGCTCGAGCACAGATACTGGTTCAAGCGGAGGATCGAGCTCTGGGACAAAGAGCCAATCCAAAGTCCAGCCACTGAATGCTGTTTTTTATGACAAAAATGGCAGTTTGTACTATATGTCGCTCGAGAGCGGCGAGGAGATTCTCGTGGCGAAAGATCATGGCGATAGCGAATGGGGTCATGCGTCGGAATACGGCGCAATGAGCTTTCTTTCGGATAACCAAAAAAGATTTTTTTACATCACGCCTGCAGATGACGGCTCCATGTATGGCGGAGCGCTGTACTATCGAGATGTGCTGGAAGATCATTCGCTGTCGGATGCGACCAGAATTGCAAAATCCGTCGATTACTACAAAGTAAGCAGCGACGGACGCTATGTAATCTACAGCGGCGATGACAAGACCTACCTCTATGATGTGGAAGAAGAGGAAAAAACAAAACTCGCTGATGAATTAACTTATCGGATTGAAATCTCCAAGGACTCCAAACGTGCTGTCTATTCGCACTATGTGTACGAAGAAGATACGATGGTAAGCTATGAGCTCGAGTTTGGCAGCGAGCCAGAAGAGCTCGAACAAGGCATCTACAACTTTGTGGATGTAAGCGACGATCTATCGGAATACTATTTTGTCGCAGTGGACAATGCCGTTTACAAAAAATCTTTTGGCAAAGAGGCAGAAATGCTCGCAGAAGATGTGTTCTACGTGCCGAGAATTTATGATGGCGGACAATTTTATTATCTGTCAGCCGATTTTGAGTCTACGGATTTTGACGTGCGAGATTTTATCATTGACGATATGATCGACTTTGATGCGATGGAACAAGAAGTCGAGTATCCAGATTATCCGAGTCGTGAGGACTACGATACGGACGAACAATGGAGAGCGGCGTATAATGAGCACAACGAAATGCAAGAGCTCGCCAGTCGAATCGAAGCCAAAGAATATCGGGATGAAATTCGCCGAGGACTCGATGGCGAAACACTCAGCACACTCAAACTTTCGCTACACTATTTCGATGGCAAAAAAGCTCAGTTGGTAGCGGATTTTATCTCAGAAGATTTTTCGTACCAATATTTGTCGGCGAATAGCATGTTCTTCGAGAACGAGCCAAGAGCGGTATTCTTCTCCGCTTTTGAATTTGACAAGAAAGTGAAAATGTCGGAGCTCAACACTTATTTTGACACGCAAGGATTGCTCGCTGAGGCGATGGGGCAGGTTTCGAATCTATACATTGCCAACGGCGCAGAAGTGGAGAAAGTCGATCTGCCAGGAAAATTGCAGTCGCTTCACGAAGCTCAGCTTCGACTCTCTGGAGACGAGAAGAGCTTTGTTCTGCTCTACAAAGAAAAGGATGCGTACAATTTCTTGTTTGAAGGATACCAATGCTATTTGAAAGGCAATTCCGTCGGAGAGATTGAGCGTATTGGAAAAGAGATTGACCTTTATCCGTTCTACTCGACGAAGGATGGCAGAGCGTTGTTCAATACAATCACGACCAGAGGAGATTATTATCTCGGCGATGTGCACCTCGGCGATGAAAAAATTGCCGAAGATGCGAGACTCCTGTTCTTCGACAAAGAATCCGAAGAGTTTGCACTGATTCAAGATATCGACGTCGAGACAGGATTTGGAACACTCGTGTACTTCAAAGATTTTGAGCCACAAGTGGTGGACGATCAAGTTTCTCGAGCATTCCGAACGCCAGCGGGCGAGCTTATCTATTACAAGAATGTAGATTCCGATTCTTGGGTTGGCGATTTGTATCGCTACTATGATGGGGAGAGCGAGCGCATTGCCAAAAAAGCGGAATATGTCGATGTGACGCTGACCTTTAACGATTTGGCAGGATAGGAGGCAGGATGAAAAAGAGAATACTAGCAATTCTATGCGTGACGTCGCTTCTCATCGGTTCGTTGGCTGGTTGCGCTGGCAATAGCGCCAGCAATGGATCCAAAGTCCAGCCGCTGAATTATCTGATGTACTACAAAGATGGAAAACTGTACTACGATGCGCTGAATGGGAGCGATCCGATCCTTTTGACCAAGGACTCGGGCGACGAATCGTGGAGCAAATACCTCGAGTATTCCGCAACTACGACGCTTACTGAAAATCAGAAGCGACTTTTTTACCTCGAGCTCAATAATGAGGACAACTACTTCGGGACGCTGTATTATCGTGATGTCAACGACGACGGCACGCTCTCCGATGAGCAAAAAGTTGCGGACGATACATTTTTTTACCAAGTGAGTGCAGACGGGAACTATCTCGTCTACAGCGATTTCGAATCCGATGATCTCTATTACCACGATGTGGCAAAACAAGAGAGCGAAAAAATCGGCAAAGCAACGGCCACTTTTTACCTCTCCAAAGACGGCAAAAAAGTAGTCTTTAGCTGGTATGACAGCGAGAAGGAGCAAGCCGCTGCGTACGAATACGAGCAAGGCAAAGAAGCCGTGAAGATTGGCAAAGACGGCGCATGGATTGTCGGCGAAGTAGGCGATCTGACTTCCTATTACTATAGAGGCTACCAGCATCTGTACCACAAGGAATTTGGAAAAGAGCCGACCGTGATTGCAAAAAATGTGCTCGATGTTGGCAAAATCTACGACTCGGGCGAAATATATTTCTTCCGCTATGACGAAGAGGACGATGGATTTGACGTGGCAGAATTTATTGTGGACGATATGTTTGACCACGACAATCAAGTGCCGTACGCAGAATATCCGAAGTTTCCACTCGAGTCCGAATATCCAAACGCAGATGAGTATCACAAGGCATACCAAGCGTATCTGGACCAATATCAGATGGCAAACGAATTTCAAAAAGTAGAAGTCAGGGATCAAATTCGCTGGGCAATCGAAGGCGATCCGATCGAAGGCATCAATCTGTCGCTCCACTTCTACGATGGCAAAGAAGAACATCTCGTGGCGAATTATCTCAACGTGCCAGAGTATGGCATGTATACCGATGCGATGGCAAAATTTTTGGACGAGCCAGCGGCAATTTTCCCTTCTGCGATGGAGCGAGATGGAAAAGTAAAACTCTCAGAGCTACAGAATACGTACAATGTTGCAGGAATGATCAGCGAAGCGATGGGAAGACTCTCCTCTTATTATTATGCAAAAGGAGCAGAGGTCACCAAGGTAGACACGCCACAGTTTGATCATGCGTATGATGACTACACCTTCCTTTCGGGCGACAAAAAATCCGTCTACATTTTGCACAAGCAAGCGGACTATTCGGAGCGATCATACCACGATCTGTATGAATTGAAAATCGAAAAAAATTCACTCGCTGAGCCAGAAAAATTGCTCGAAAAAATCGACGAATGGCCAATGGCAACCTTTGACGACGGCTCGCTCTTGTGCTTCCAAGTGATCAAAGGACAAATCTACGAACACGATGCGTATCTTGATGGCGAAAAAATCGCAAAAAGCGCAAGCCTGCAATGGCATGATTCCAAAACAAAACAATTTGCGCTCATCGAAAATATTGACCCTGACGAAAGAGTCGGTAAGCTCGTCATCTATGACGGCGACCAAAAAATTGAAGTAGACAAAGACGTTTACCAATCGGTACGAAATAAAGCAGGCGAAATTTTTTACTACAAAAATCTCGACCCCGAAACCTATAACTGGGATCTGTACCACTACAAAGATGGCGAAACGACATTGATTGCCAAAAAGACACAGTACATCGACCCAGAAAAAACCTACGACGACCTAGTGTAGAGGAGGAACGATGTTATTTATCCAATATCCAAAATGCACCACCTGCCAAAAAGCAAAAAAATGGCTCGACGATCATAAAATAAAATACGAAGACCGACACATCGTCGAAAACAATCCGACTTACGACGAGCTCAAACTCTGGCACGAAAAAAGCGGGCATCCGCTCAAAAAATTCTTCAACACCAGCGGAATTTTATACCGAGAAATGGAGCTCAAAGATAAATTGCCAGCGATGAGCGAAGAAGAACAACTCAAGCTCCTCTCAACCAACGGAATGCTCGTCAAACGACCACTCATCGTCAGCGAAGAACACAT
>JBHBDS010000094.1:0-2737 GCA_041784625.1 Filifactoraceae bacterium | reverse complement strand
TCGTTGATTGATTCTCTCTTTTGAGTGTGTATACCGCTTTATCATATCCTTCCATTTTCAGAAAAAACTCATCGGTGTTATCGAAGCATATTTCTTGCACCGCTACAGTTTTGAGTTGCTCGATTTTTTCTCGGCTGACTCTATTGAGTTTTGGTAAAAAAAACTCGTTGTGATTGATTGGTTGAACTCATTTTTTGTTCTTCCGACAACTCCTCTACGGCTTTGATGATGGAGTTTGCCAAGTAGTCGAGCTCTTCCTTCTCGTGTACCATCCCGAGCATAAACAAGATGGTATTTCCGAGTGTCATTTCGCATTGGATGCGGTATTTTTTTCGGAGCAAAGAAGACAGCTCTTCGCCCGCAAATGGCGTCTGGATCAAGAGTTTTCCAAAGTCATTAACAATTCTATTTTCGTTCCATATTGATGAATCGCTATCGATGCGTTCCCCAACATTCAAGTCGGAATCCATCGTGTTTTTGCGATCTGATCTATTCTCACCTGAGCCATTATTATCCGAATATGCATGCTCCACCTCCTCTCCGTACACATCAATCAGCAGATGAGCGGCAAGAATCTTTCGGATTTGCGCTGCATTTTCCCGAAGTTCTGCGAGTTTTTCTCGTCCATCCGTGTTCATGATATGCACGGCAAGCTCTGCTGACAGTATAAACAAATACGACGGACTTGTAGTGAGATAAAATTTTAGATATTCTTCTACCGCTGCAATTTTGTCCTCTGGAAAATCATGTCCTAGATGAAACGCCGACACCTGCGTGAATGCTGGCAAAGTCTTGTGCAACGAATGCACACAAACATCGGAGCAATGTACCGCCGAAATCGGCAACTCCTCCGAGAATTCAAAACTTGCCCCATGCGCCGAGTCGACGATGAGCAAAATATTTTTGGACTTCAGATAACGATAGATCGCTGGCAAGTCATACGCTCGCCCATAGTAGTTTGGGTAGGTCAGCACGACCGCTGCAATTGGGTTTTGCCACACAACCGATTGATGCTCTCCCATATTATTCTGAGCTTCAGCAGATTGCATATTATCCAGCCTTTCAATTCCCACTGCAGCCGCTTCCTTTTCGCATGCCATTTGCTCGACATGTTGCTCGACTTGTTTTTCAATCATACTCACCGCACGAACAACCTCTTCCAACTCCATATGCGAATCCACACCAAAGACGGGATCGAGCTCAGGAAAAAGATAATTCACTTCCAAATTTTTTCGGCGAGCAATATTGTGGATGCTCTTGTGTGCGTTGCGAGCGACGAGAATCATAGCCCCATCGGGAACCAGTGCATCGATTGCAATGTGGATACCAGACGTGCTGCCGTTGACGAGCAGGTAAGATTTTTGCGCTCCATAAATCTGTGCCAAATTCTCGAGCGACTCTCGGATCATCCCCTCAGGCTCGGCGAGATTATCCAGCCCAGGAACTTCCGTCGCATCCAAGGCAAACAAATTGTCCACCAATATCTGGTATGGCGCAAGCAACTTCCCATAATGCCCCGGCATATGAAAGCGATAAATTTTTTCTTCTTTATATTTCATCAACCCATCGAGGATCGGCGTCGAATTTTTGTTCATAACATACCTCGTATCGTAAAATGTTACTGCCAGTATACCAAAAAGCCTCTTTACTAGGAATTTCACATGAAGAATAATTAGGATTATCTGAGGATTCTGTTTAACAAATAATATAAAAATCCAAGAGCAGCGAATGTGTCTTATGCTATCATTCACCGCTCTTTTTTCATATTCACTAATTCTCTTTTTTCCTTTTATTAAGAGTTGTCGTTGAACCCAACTTTTTCAATTCTTTTCCTATTGCTATTCACTTTCTTGTTCTTTTTTGTATTTCGAAATATCCTTAAACTTCGCCAGATCGTCGAATAAATCTTTTAGAATGAATTTGATATTGTCGAACACGCCTTGCTCGTCAAGGTTGATCACGAGCATCCCAACTGGTGCAGCAAAGAGCAGCCCCATCACGCCGATGGTTTTGAATCCAATATACATCAGCACCATCGTGAGGAGAGGATTCATCCCGATCGTATCGCCGAGCACTTTTGGCTCGATGATGCGTCGCACAAGCTGGCTGACAACATAGATGACACCCAGTCCGACGGTCATTTGGTAATTGCCTGCGAGCAAATGGTACAGCGCCCATGGTCCAAGCGCCGTCCCCGTCCCAAAGAATGGTAAAAAATCGAGTATGGCAATCAGCACCGAGAAGAGCAGCGCAAACCGCACTTTGAGTATTAAGAATCCGACGAAGAGGATCACTCCAACAAAGACGAGTATAATCATCTGCGCTTTGAAATATCCGCTGAGCACCTGTTTGAATCCTTGGTTGAGCTTACGGGCACGACTTTTGATTCCTTCCGAAAAATGCGACTTGACGTATTCGCTGATTTTTTCCTTGTCCGCAATCATAAAATATGCCGATAGAATCGTGATGATGGTGGAGATCAGTGCGGATGGAATATTTTTGGCAAAAGTGCCCGCCGCTTCAATCGTTGGCGTGCCTGCTTTTTGGATTTTTTCAAGCAAAAACGCCGACACTTTGTCCACCGAGTCGAGCAAGGATTCTTTTTGTGCCGCTGGAAGTGCTTCGAGTGCTTTTTCCACCTTTTGTTCGATGATTGCAATATCTGCTGCGATACCCTGATACATCGCTGGCATCTGCTCCACAAATGCGCTAAGCTCGCCGACCAGTTTGGCAATTG
>JBHBDS010000093.1:0-3316 GCA_041784625.1 Filifactoraceae bacterium | reverse complement strand
GTAACATTTGGAGCAAAAAAAACCTGCACAGGGTTTGTGATATTTAGAAATGAAATCATTGTTTCTATTTCATCTGAATTAAACACCCCTTTTTTCATTTTCTCATAGAATGTTTTCGGCGTGATATTCAGCACTTTTGCAACATCCGCTCCCGTGTATCCCTTTGCTACAATGATACCTTTTAATGAATTTACGTCGATCAATGTTTTATCTCCTTTCTCAAACTTTGTTACTTATTGCGTAACTTTATAATAAACTCTCTTTTGTTACTTGTCAAGATATTTTTTTCTTTTCAAGAAACTTTTTTGTTGCTTTTTATTTTTTTCTTTTATATAATATAATTGAGCAACGGGATCATAATTGATAATAAGGAGGTGTAGTTGATGAGCATAGGAAAAAGAATAAAAGAAAAAAGAATTGAAAAAGGCATGACCTTGGAGGAGCTTGGACAAAAAGCGAATGTTCAACGTGCAACAGTTCAGCGGTATGAATCAGGCGTAATTTCTAACATCCCTTCCGATAAAATTGAAATGCTTGCTGCAGCTCTTGAAACCACTCCAGCTTATTTAATGGGTTGGGAATACGAAGAAACCTCAAAACCAAGCACCACCATCAACAACATCGAAGACTTTTTAGAAATCGAAATGCAAAAGATTCCACTCATCGGCACAATCGCTTGTGGTTTACCCATTGAGGCAGAAGAATACTTTGAAGGCTATGTCGAAGTTGGCGCCGATGTGAATTGTGACTTTGCACTCCGCTGCAGTGGCGATAGTATGATCAACGCCAGAATCATGGACGGCGACATCGTTTTTATTCGGAAGCAACACACCGTAAACGACGGAGAGATTGCCGCCGTGATCATCGATGGCGAAGCAACACTCAAGCGAGTATTCTTCTCCGACGGATTCGTCACACTCCAAGCCGAGAATCCAGCCGTCAAACCAATCATCTTCAAATACGATGAATATAGCCAATCCGAACTTCGAATCATCGGTAAAGCCGTCGCATTCCAAAGCGACGTAAGATAAAAATCATGCGGAGGTAATTATGATTTCTTCAAGAGAGCACAAAGGAAAATCTCTTATTGATTTTCCAACCGATTATACGGTTTTTGATATCGAAACAACTGGTCTTGACCCTTATTGGAGTAGCGTTATCGAAATTGGTGCAGTTCGTGTACGAAATCGCCAAATCGTTTCCGAATGGAGCACTCTGATTAAGCCAACAATTTATATGATAAATGATGATGACGAAGAAGTTTATGTTGATGAATTTATCGAGGAATTGACTGGTATCACGAACGAAATGCTGGAACAAGCTCCTGACGCATCTGATATTCTTGGCAATTTCTTTGAATTTATTGGAGATGATGTTCTTCTTGGACACAATGTTCACTTTGATATCAATTTTGTATATGACCTCGCCCAAAAAAATTCTACATATCTTCTAAAAAATGATTTTGTGGATCTGCTCCGATTGGTTCGAAAAATCTTTCCAAGCTATCCAAATCACCGATTGCAAACAATTGCCGAACAAATGGGAATTGAAAAAAACATTCATCGCTCCATTGCCGATTGTCTAGTAACACAGAAAGCTTTTGAAAAAACTAGAGATTACATTGAACAAAATTCCATTGACTACAAATTAATGTGGCGAAACAATCGACACAACGGTAACTATAGAAAATTGGATCTTCGTGAGATTGTAGCCAATGTAGATGAAATCGATGAGGATAGTCCATTTTTTAAGAAAAAAGTTGTATTCACTGGCACATTGGAAAAAATGCAGCGCAAAGATGCCGCACAAATTGTTGTCAATCTTGGCGGCGAATGCCAAAATGGAGTCAATAAAGAAACAAATTTACTAATACTTGGAAATAACGATTACAATCCGCTTGTCAAAGATGGCAAAAGTTCTAAGCAAAAAAAGGCTGAAGAGCTCAAAGAGAAAGGACAAGATATCGAAATTCTTTCAGAAAATGTTTTTTATGATATGATTTTTGATATGTGATTCATTTACTGAAAACGAAATAAAAAAAGTCCCCTGCTACCAACAGAGGACATTAAACCATCGCCGATTCGTGGCAACAGTCTAGCACAAGACCATTATATCACACATCGGCGCGGATGTGTGTTTTTTGTACCCAAAATCCGAGAAAGTGAGGTAAAAAATGAAACATAAAGAGCACTATAGAGAAAAAGACGGCAGCATTCAAGCCATCGTCTCTTACAAATACGATGATTCCATCAAGTGGAAAACAAAATCAAAACAGGGTTTCAAAAAAATGTCCGATGCCAAACGCTGGGCAAGCTCCACCATCGCCGAACTTGCTGGCAGCGAGGGGCGACAGTTAATGGACGAGAACATGACCCTTGGCGATGCGATCGAGTTTTTTATGTCCTCCAAAAGCCATTTGGAATATAGCACGCAATTGACCTATCGTCACGCAATGAATCGTCTTGCTCCCTACAACGATCTCAAACTCTCCAAACTCAATGCGATCAAGACGCAAGAAATTGCCGCTTGTATTCCTCCTGGACACACCATCCGCATTCGAATGCTATTCAAGTATATGAAAGATATGGACCTCATCCACACCAACTATTTGAAACTGCCGATCCAGTCGCCAAAAAACAAGTCTCGGCTGATTTCGCACGCCGATTACCAAAAGATACTAAACGGAAAAATCAGCCACGAAGCAAGAGTATTTTGTATCGTCGCCTACCACACAGGAATGAGATCGGGCGAAATCCTAGGGCTGACCCCCGAATGCGTCAAAAAAGACAAAATCATCGTCAATAAACAATGGACAAAACTAGCTCCCGAAACAGTAGGATTCAAGAACCTAAAAAACAAAGAAAAAGGAATCCGAGAGATTCCCATTAATAACGAAGTATACAAAGCACTTCAATCTTTGCCATTCAATTTTGCCGAAGGACGATATTTTACATTCAATCGCTCCTCCCAGCTGGATCATCCGCTTAAATCACTCGGAATTGACCACACACCGCACGACTTCCGACACACAAGAGCATCCGAAATGGTCCACGCTGGCTTTAACCTAAAATATATTGCGTATATCCTAGGCGATAAAATCGAGACCGTCATATCAAACTACGTCGGAATCAACGAAGAAATGATCAGCGAAGAAAATAAAAAATTTCTTGCGCATCTTTAGGGGATAAAAAAATTTCTGCCGTTTTTCTGCCGTTTACTCATCAGACGACAGAAAAACATTGCAAATTCAAGAATCTATAACAATAAAATTATTCTCTCTTATTATTACCAAGTTTTATCCATATAAACGATTTCT
>JBHBDS010000092.1:0-29720 GCA_041784625.1 Filifactoraceae bacterium | reverse complement strand
ATCCGATTCAATTTCGATATAGTAGTCATTGATATTTTCGTCTGGATATTGTGCCTTGACTACCGCAAGAATTGCTTCTCGATCGGCAATATCTGGCTCCATATACATTAACATATTTGGATGGTACGGAACACCTGGATCGATCGACACCGTGGAGTCAAATTTCCACTGACCATCTTCTTTTATGATCGAGATTCGGCCCATGTACTCATCTTTGCCTGATTTTGCCGTGGCGAAAAAGTTTACTTGCTCGCCAAGCACGTAATCGAGCTCAATTTCATCCAGGCTCCAGTCCACCATACCCATATCGCCCACTGGGAATAATGATGCGTAAAGTTTTCCGTCTTGCTCTACCAGATTTCCCCATGGATTATACAAAATATTTGCGTGAATTTTGCTGTATATTTTTTCGGAATAAACTTCTTTTGCCATTTTTTCGAGATCAGCAATCGAAGAAAATCTCGTATCCGTCACGAGGTTGAATACATCGCCACCGTATTCGTTCTCGATTTCTACTTTTACCTCTTCATCCACTTCAAATTCGTCGAAAATGATAATGCGATCAACCTCCTGCGCTTTTTCCAATAATTCATCCAGAATCTGGCGAATTTCATCTTCAGAGATGCCCTGCTGAGTAATTGTATCTTCTCCTGTCTTCGTTGTTGAATCGGTATCCCCAGTTTCTGTCTTGCTGCATCCTGTCGCCATCAGCAGGGTGACAAATAATATTGCGAATAATTTTTTCATTATATCCCCCTTCTCCTACTCCATGCTTGAATTAATTGCTTCCGAAATGATTTGAGCAAATGCACATCATTTCTCTATGACGCAATTTGCCAAAGTATTTACGTTCATTCTACCATAAATGCTTGATTTTTCAAAAGCCTTTGTAACAGATCAAGTGAAAAAATGGTCCAAAAGGTGTAGTGCAAAAAATATTATTTTGCTGTAAAATCATAGATAAGGTGTTCATAAATAACCAATACATAGGAGGGGGAACATGAAGAAGAAAATATTATTGTGTATGATGGCATTGCTACTCATTCTTACAGGTTGCGGCAAGAGTGAGTCGGGGGAAAGTGCGGCTACGGAAACGGAAACAAAGAAAAAGAGTAGCAAATCCGAGCAGATGTTGAGCGAGGAAGAGGTTTTTGAGATTGCAGGCGATTTGATTGATCGCTTGGAGAAGATTGAAGGGATACGACTTCAAGGGAGAGGATTGACGATTGATCCGGATACATCCATCTATGTGGAAAAATTTGACTCCGATTATTATCTTGCAACGATTGATGGGCACAAAAATCTCAAATCGTTGAAAAATGAAATCAAAAGCATCGTCACGGAAGAAAAATATTTGATGTATTATGAGCCGATATTTAACGGTCGATTCCAAGATTTTTATGAGGAAGGCGGAGAAATCTACTACGTACACTATGAACCGATGTATGCAGATGGACCAACGCTCACATGGAATTTTGATGACGCAAAAATCAACTATATGTCAAATGACCGCATCTCGATTTATGCGCAATGCAAATCCTTTGGCGAAACAATGGATGGCCAGGTGATTCTTGCCAAAGAAGATGGGGAGTGGAAACTCGCTACACGCTCGTATTTTTCTGCTGGAATCCCGAATGTTGATGCTTTAAATTATTATTACGAAGAAGCGGAAAGTTTTTTGACCGCAGAAGAGATCATTGAAATGGCAGGTGACGAAGATAATGGATGGAGACTCGATGGCTCGATTTCCGATTATTTTGTAGAAATCGATCCAGACCCATATTTTATTTTCTGGAGAAGCGACTTTGCGCTCTTTACCGCAGTCAATGTTTATGAAGAGACAAAGGGTGATCTAAAACTAGTGGACAAAATTTTTGTGATGTCCGATGGTGCGGATGCGCCAATCTATCCAGAGATTGATCGCAATGGAATTCAGACTTTAGATTATTCTCGCCTTCTGGAAGAGCCGTCCAAAGATTCGCTTTATGGATACATCCATGTTCCTGCGTATGATGCACAGGGTGCAGAAGACTTTTTGTTTATGTTTGCGGATGAATCCCTATTTACCAGAGAATACCGAGTTGCTTTTGCAACTGACGGAAGCGAATTCTATGGAATCATTCCAAAATACTACGGAACAACGATCTTGGTAGAAGAACTAGACACATCTGGTGATACGAATAAACCGCTCTACCCGCTTGCTTTTGACAATCGAACGATTCTTGCGGTTGCAAATTATAGCGATATTCGACCAAACACAAGAGTGACGGTGACCTATAATGGAGAGTCGGTGAGCTTTGAGCCAGCGATGAGCCTTGAAGAAGGAGAAACTCCAGTGGATGCACCACGCGGCGACTTCTTCCTCTACAATCCATGGGAAAATGGTGTGGGTTAATCGTAAATCGTATCGGGGGCTCGTGTTTCTGCCGAAGCAATGGAAAATCATTCTGTTTGGATGAATCATAAGGTGACATTTATATCCATGCTTAGGGAAAATAAGCAGAAAGATATTATCAAAATAGTATTAAACTAGTATCAAAAAGGCAAACAAATTTTCGTCACGAAAACCAGTTTGCCTTTTCGTTTTTCCCGAATGTCTTTTTTTTGCGATGCATTATATTTTGTATGTGTAAATATACTCTCTAAATTCTTTGGTGAGTGAGCCAAATTGCTGAATTCCATCGGTCAAAAGTCTCAACTCGTGAATAAATCCGTTGACATTGGTTCCAACAATCTGCGTTGCTGCAGAATTTTCTTCCGAAAGCGCCGCTTGCGATTGAATGAAATCGAATACCTGATTGATTTTTTCGGTTTGACGCTTGAGCTCCTCGACCGAAAGAACCATTTTTTCGCCGATTCTCTCCAGACGTTCTCTTGCTTCTTGAGCTTGTGAAACGGATTGCTGAATCGATTCGTTCTGTGCGTTGACATGATGATATTGTGAATTGATTCGGTCGGCGATCATCTCGATTTCCTTGAGGAAACCAAAGATATTTCCTTTGATATCTTCTGCTGCACCAGAGGATTGTTCTGCGAGATTACGAACTTCTTCGGCAACGACGGAGAATCCTTTGCCCGCACTGCCCGCACGTGCTGCCTCGATGGATGCGTTTAGAGACAAGATATTGGTTTGGAACGAAATGTCAGATACAAATTTTGCAACTTCTTCAATCTCTCTCCCTCGAGAACGAATCTGGTCGCTTGTATTTTTAAGCTCTTCAAAATTATGCAGAATCTCCTGCATGGATTCGATAGTGCTTCCAAGTCCCTCAAAAGAGATGGCGATGTCCGAAAGTGCGCCCTCTAGTTCCGATTTATTTTGGTTTTCTTCTTCGGATAGATTCGTCAAACCGTCCAAGTTTTCATGAAGGATGACGACCACTTTTTCCGCTTCGACCGCCTGCGCATGAGATGCTGTTTCGAGCTGTCCCACTACATCGGAGATTCCCCTACTGTTGATGTCCATATTTTTTGCAATTTGGCTCAGATCGAGTCCAAATCCTTGCATTTCTTCTGTCATAGAGCTGAACTCGATAAAATCGGATGACACGAGAGACTTCAGATCTGCCACTGCGCTTGCAAAAGTCTCGATATAATCCCCACCCGTGTAAATCTCATCCATTGTGATGAAATTTTTGCTCTGAATCGATAGAAGCTCTTTTTGTAATTGTCGCAGCGGAATGCTTAACGCCAGGTGGCTTGCAAATCCAATTGCAATGCACAACATTGGATAAAACAGCCAAGGCTTGTCTTGTGCCAACGGAATATTTTTCAAAAAATAAATCGCTGGAGCAGACAAAATTCCTGTTAGAATAGCAACTTTTGCGCCGAAATTTTTGAGAAAACCAAAGGATAAGATTGTGTTCAGCCAATATCTACGCTTACGTTTGCTTTCATATGGGAAGGTGAGCTTTAGTTTGAGTTCACCATTTGCTCGCTCAATTTCTTCCACAAGTACATCTTCTTTGAAATGCTCTTTTGCTCCGTCAATCAGCCCGAGGAAATAATCGAACATATTTCGTTGTGAGCGATAGGTAAAAAAGATGCTATTCCTGGAAATGATTTCTACATCAAGCGCCGGTGGATTTGATCCTGGAATTTTTTTACGAACGATTTTGTGCACATCATTCATCGCATTGAGAAAATGATATAAATTTTCTTTGTTGAAGAAAAGTGAATACCCCTCATAAAATGCTCGCACATTGTCTTTCCCAATGATTTTCCACAGGGCACCTGTATCCATATTGGCGTCTTTTGCCATCAGTTCAATAAAACGAGTTACTTTACTATCATCAATATTATCAAAAGGAGAAATCGGAGCATCGGGGTTCATTCCAGCTTGTCTCATGTTCTCCTCGACTGTCCTTGGGTACAATGTTTTCAAGGTTTTGACCCAAGTTCCTACAACTGTCCCTTTCACATTTACCTCCTAAAATAACAAAACATGGTACTCCTTTTATATCGTCTGTTTTGAGAAAATTATAAGTGTTTCTCTAAAATACACCGCAAACTTTCGCTCAGAAAAATTCTGGCTAGTATTGTTAAGTATGTATCTCTTGACAAAAATGAGAAGTTTATTTTATAATATGAGTAGTTTAACTTCTCATCAGGGGGCTTTATGAACAAATATATTGCGATTGATCTGAAATCCTTTTATGCTTCCGTCGAGTGCATTGAACGAGGACTTGATCCGTTAAATACCAATTTGGTCGTAGCAGACACTAGTCGCACCGCAAAAACAATCTGTCTTGCTGCTACTCCGTCGCTCAAAAAATATGGAATTTCTGGACGTTCTAGATATTTTGAAGTGCTCCAACAAGTTTCGAAAGCAAACCGCCAACGCATTCACTGCACAAAAAATCATAAATTCGTGGGAAGTTCTATTTTTGACGATGAACTTCTAGCAAATCCAGACCTTGCTATTGATTATATAGTAGCGCCTCCACGGATGGCTCTCTACTTAGATTTTAGTGCCAAGATTTACGAGATATATCTCAAGCACTTTTCACCAGAGGACATTCATATTTATTCGGTCGACGAAGTATTTATCGACGTAACCAAGTACCTGAAAACCTATAACTTATCTGCTCGAGAGCTGACTCGGATTATTTTGATCGAAATTTTTGATACAACAGGCATCACAGCGACTGCTGGAATTGGAACTAATTTGTACTTGGCAAAGGTAGCCATGGATATTATGGCAAAGAAAATTCCAAAGGACGAATCTGGTGTAATTATTGCCGAACTTGATGAAATTACGTATCGCAAAGAACTGTGGAATCATCTTCCTATTACAGATTTTTGGCGTGTAGGACGCGGCTATGCCAAACGACTTGCCGAGCACGATATCTACACAATGGGGGATATTGCGCTATGTTCCATCACAGATTCTCACCACTTACGTAATGAAGATTTGTTGTACGATCTTTTTGGAATAAATGCCGAACTTTTAATTGATCACGCTTGGGGATATGAACCTTGCACGATGGATGAAATCAAATCTTATCAACCTCAGAGCAATAGTCTCTGTTCTAGCCAAGTTTTGCACGATCCTTATTCTTTTGAAAAGGCACGAATTGTGATTTCTGAAATGATTGATCAGATCAGTCTGGACTTGGTAAAAAAGAATTTACTCACCGACCGATTAGAGCTAACTATAGGATATGATGTGGAAAACATTCATGATCCAGAGCGTGCACGCAAGTATAAAGGAGAAACTCAGGTCGATTTTTATGGAAGAATCGTCCCAAAGCCAGCACATGGTAGCATTTCCTTTGGTCGACATACTTCATCGTCATTTTACCTTACAAAAAGGATTTTGGAATTATTTGATAATATCGCAAACCCTCAACTTCTCATTCGCCGTATGAGCATTTCTGTAGGTCATGTTGCGAGCGTCAATTCAGTTCAACAAAGTATCCAACAGCTCAGTTTTTTTGGTGAGCTACCAAAATATGATAATTCTTTGGATGATGAAATCGAGAAGAGAGAACGTGCGCTACAATCCGCCATTTTGAAAATAAAAAATAGATATGGAAAAAATTCCATTCTTCGTGGCATCAATTATATGGAAGGCGCCACAACAAAAATGAGAAATCAGCAAATAGGAGGACACCGAGCATAAAAAATAAATATTCTGATATAATATATTTACCTCGCCCAACTTCACTAAAAAGAGTTCCTATGCGTAGAATTCAGCGTGCAGCGCAATTTGCCCCTTTTGCTGCGCTTACAGGGCATAACGCAGTACTTCAGGCAACGGCGGAAAATTATCTTGAGCAAGAATTTCAAAAAGAAGGATATGTTCCTTTTTTTCAGGATGATCATTTTATAGAATAATCTTACCTCAATCTATTACTGTATTTTTCGCATCATATTTTCAAAAAACGCATCCAATGCGAACAAAGGCTTTAATGAAATTTAATTTAGTGGATTCCCCTAACTGCTTCTTCTTTTTGGAAATTTTTTCCAAAAAGGTATTGACAATCTTATTTTAGGTGATATAATTGCTATTGTTAAAAGCAATGAAGAGAAGAGTACGCACTTGGAAACATCCAACAGAGAGCCTGAGTAGGTGAAAGCAGGCGATGTGGAATTGAGCTGAATATGGTCTTGGAGCTGGGTGGCTGAATAGTTAGGTCATCACGGGTGTGCCCGTTATAGCAACACAGTATAATACTTTGGTACGTACTGGCTGAGGTCAAAATAGTGATGTTTTGACAAACAAAGGTGGTAACGCGAGCAACCTCGTCCTTTAATCTTAGATTAAGGAACGAGGTTTTTTATTGGAGGTTCACTTGATAAGTTTAAGAAATATAGATGTGCGATTTGAAAACAAAAAAAAGATTGTGCATGCTGTGAAGAATGTCAGTCTCGAGGTCGACTCGGGCGATATTTTTGGGATCGTCGGATTCAGCGGCGCTGGCAAGAGTACATTAATCCGTACCGTAAATTTACTGCAGCGTCCGACAAGCGGTGAAGTTTATATAAAGGACAAAAATATCACCCATCTTGACGGATCGCAATTAAGGGAAGAACGCCGCCAAATCGGAATGATTTTCCAACATTTTAATTTACTGAAATCAAAAACAGTTTTTGACAATGTATATTTTCCTCTTAAACAAAGTTCTCTATCCAAGGATGAACGAGTTCAAAAGGTTCGAAAATTGCTTGATTTGGTGGGCTTATCGGATAAAGAAAAATCGTATCCCTCTCAATTATCTGGCGGACAAAAACAGCGAGTCGCAATTGCAAGAGCATTGGCAAGCGATCCAGAAATTCTCCTTTGTGATGAAGCTACATCTGCTCTGGATCCTCAAACAACAGATGAGGTGCTCAAACTTTTGAAAGAATTAAATAAAACCCTTAACCTTACCATACTAATCATTACACATGAAATGCAGGTTGTTAAAGATATTTGTAATAAAGTTGCAGTAATGGAAAATGGGGAAATAATAGAGCAGGGAAGTATTATCGAGGTTTTCAGCAATCCTCAAAAACCTTTGACTCGTTCCTTCATCAATACGGCGACTCAAATTGATTCTGCTCTTGAAAAAGTATTGAACCATCGATCTATTCTACATCTTTCAGAAGAGGATATTTTGGCGAGAATATCTTATGTCGGCGAAAGCACGAGCAAACCAATTGTTGCTACTCTTCAGAGCCTTTTTGATGTCACTACAAATATTCTTTCTGGAAGCATCGAATTCCTTCAAGATGTCGCCGTTGGCTCTCTCGTAGTATCTTTTTCTGGCTCAGAGGAGGGCAAAAAACAAGCACTACAATTTTTGAAAGAAAACGAGATTTCCGTTGAGATCGTAGATAAATCGCAGCATCAGATTTTTATGAGACGAAGCATTGAGGAGATTAAGCACTCCGAAGATAGCGATAAATCAATTTATTCCGATCACACAGCACAGTTTGACGGACTAGAAAAATCAAAACCTGTTCTTTCACAATTGCTGCCTACAGGAGGTCAATAATGAGCTATTTTCAGAATGCAATTGAAATAAAAGATATGTTAATTGCTGAAACTTTTGCTACAATCTATATGGTCGCTGTTACAGCGGCAATCTCTGCGATATTTGGCATTGCGATTGGCGTTGTTCTGGCTATCACAGAAGAAGGTGCAATTCTCCATAACCAGCGTTTTCATTCTATTTTGGACAAACTCGTCAACATCGGTAGATCCATACCTTTCGTGATTATGCTTGCAATCATTGCTCCGATTACACGACTTATTACTGGCACAACAATCGGCAATACCGCTGCTATCGTTCCTTTAGTTGCTGGTACCGTTCCATTTTATGCAAGGCAGGTGCAAAATGCGCTATCCGAAGTAGATAAAGGGGTGATTGAAGCAGCTCAAGCAATGGGTTTTGCTCCTATACAAATCATCACCAATGTGTATCTCTCCGAAGCGAAGGAGGGTCTTATTCGAGCAGGAGCTGTCACCATCATTAGTTTGATCGGTCTTACCGCTATGGCGGGTGCAGTTGGTGCAGGTGGTCTTGGTAAAGTTGCCATCAGCTACGGATACAATCGCTTCAAAGATGACATTACTCTTGTAGCTACCATCTTAATACTATTACTTGTTTTTATTGTCCAAGCGGTTGCGAATCTCGCAATTCGATTGGTAAAACACTAGACTCATTGTTCTGAGAGTATTCATCAGAATTGAGATAGAAAAAAAATATTATTTGAAAGGGCGGATTTTCCGCAAGGTGAAAAAATGAAAAAAATTACAAAACTACTATCATTACTCGCTGTATCAGCACTAGTGTTAACAGGATGTGGGGCATCGACCACTTCTACCACATCCACATCTGAGACAACTAAAGTAAAAATCGGTGTTGTCGGAACAAACGAAGAAGACATATGGAAACACGTAAAACAAAAAGTCGCTTCTGAGGGAATTGAACTTGAAATCGTCGTGTTTACTGACTACAACCTTCCAAACGATGCCCTTGCTAACGGAGATATTGATCTAAATGCTTTCCAACACTATATTTTCTTAGATAGTTACAATTCAGAAAGAAATTCCGATTTGACAGTGATTGGCGAAACATTTATTTCTCCACTTGGACTATACTCTCAAAAGGTAGAAAAAGTTGAGGATATCCAAGAAGGCGATACAATCGCAATTCCTAATGACCCAACAAACGGTGGAAGAGCATTACTTCTTCTTCAATCAGCTGGGCTAATCTCTGTTGATCCTTCAAAAGGTGATACACCAACTGTAAACGATATTACAGAGAACAAATTAAACCTAAACATTTCAGAGCTTGATGCTTCTCAAACTGCACGTTCGCTCCCTGATGTTACGGCTGCCGTAATTAATGGTGGCATCGCTGTAGATGCTGGGCTAGTTCCTGCATCAGATGCAATTTTCTTAGAAAAACTTACTGCTACTTCTAAACCATATATCAATATCATTGTGGCAAGAGCAGAAGATAAAGACAACGAAACTTACAAAAAAATTGTTGACGCATTCCGCCAAGACGATACTGCAGTCGTTATCGCTGACGTAACAAAAGGTGCTTGTATCCCAGTTTGGAATCTGTAGTTTCTAATTCAACAATGCAATCAAGAAAAGGTGGACATCACGTCCACCTTTTCTTGATTGCATTGTTTTTAACCAGTTTTCATTTTTGTCTATTTATTATATCACAGCTCTTGTGCAGATAGTTCTCTTTTCTCTTCACAATTCATCATCGATACTTTGCCTATTGATGCGCTTGATATTAAACTCTTACTTCGTCCTATTTTATGAGCGGTCTGATTTTTTTATAAATTAAGATTGTTACAATTGAAATGACTAACCCCTTGAAAATATTGAAAGGTGTGATGCCATATAGAACAAGCGATGGAACGTCATGTATTTTATTGGTTATTGCAGAGCCCATTGCAACAATTGCATCAACTGGCATAATCTGCGCATAAAAAGGAATCAAAATAAAGTTGTTAAATGCCGCAGCTATAATCGTCATAATGACAGTTGCAGCCAAACAGCCAATAATAGCATATTTTTTTTCATGTTTAATCTTATAAAAATAACCAGCTGTAAAGACGAAACTGGCTCCCACTAGAAAATTTCCTAGTTCGCCAACTCCCCCTGTCTTGGTGTTTGTGAAAAATTTTATAATATTTTTGAGCAGTTCGACCATAACTCCTGCGGCTGGGCCAATTGCAAATGAAGCCACAAGTGCAGGAATATCACTAAAATCCATTTTCAAAAAACCCGGAGCAAATGGTAATGGGAACTCTAGGAGCATCATCACATAGGCAATAGATGATAAAACGGCTACCTTTGTCAGAACATTGGTTCTGGATAATCTTCTTTGGGTCGAAATCGTTTCTGTGTTTGTTTGTGTTTGCATAGCTTTCTCCTTTTTTGTTGTCTTCGATGTGCATCAAAAAAGCCCCGCAAAAAACGGGGCACATTGAAGTCGTAACCAACCAAAAAGGCTAGTAGCACATATCTTCTCTCATCCAGACTTTACTGTCGGTACTTGAATTTCACAAGTTCAGCCATATGGCTCGTGGACTATACCACCGGTCGGGAATTGCACCCTGCCCCGAAGACAATATTTTTTTACAGCTATATCATAGCGCAGTTTTACCTTTTTGTAAACACATTTGAAAAAAATTCATAAAATATATTTTAGAAATCAGTATCAGGCAATATAAATCTCGTTTCGAAAACTTGTCATTTGTCTGTATTGCAAACTTGCGTAATCGTTTTAGTTCTTGTTTTTATTCAAAAGATCTTCGAAATATATACAATCGAATTATCGTCTATTCATTACGCAAACTTTCAAGTGCTGAAAGTTTCATGGCACGATTTGCCGGAATATAGCCAGCAAGCACACCAATTCCAGTTGCAAAAAGAAGACTTCCTATTGCCAAATACCATGGTATGATAGAGATTTTTGTTGGTTGATCAAACCCCATCTGCATCATAAACATTTCTCCAAGCAACATATTTGCGATAGTTGACAAGCCAAAGCTAATGATCAAACCAATCAGGCCCCCGAAAAATCCAATGGACGCTGCTTCCAATAGAAACAGCCTGCGAATATCTTTGATATTTGCACCGATTACTTTCATAATGCCGATTTCCTTCGTTCTTTCATATATGGACATAATCATGGTGTTGGTAATCCCAAGCGCAGCAACAAGAAGAGATATTCCTCCGATGCCTCCAAGAACCGCCTGAATAATTCCAGATACCTGCTTCACTTGTTCGAGCATATCGATAAGAGAAAATGTCATATATCCACTTTCTTTTAGTGCTTTTGCGACATCTTTTACTTTGTTGGTGTTTTCGACATATACTATGGCTTGTTCGTATTCTTTGCTATTACGACTTGAGCTATATCGGTTTCCCTCTTCTTGATCTTTTTGCTTGATCATTTCTTGCACATCTTTGATATTCATGATGATGGAATAGCTGAAATCATCATTTTCGCTTGCTAGAAGTCCAATCCCTTTTGCATCGTAGAGCGTATAGTTGATTGGCTGTCCATCCGCATTGGTTGGTGTGTGTCCTCCACGATTTCGATCACCATAACTATAATCTCCCGTGATCTTCACTCTAGCGTTTACAACTTCCACTGGTAGCTTCGTATCATCATAATTATAGTTAGTGCTATAGGGATTATAGAACCATTTTGCGATATTCTTGCCGAAAACCACACCCATTTTGTCATTGCCCGTCAAATTTCGACCATCTTCGAGTTTTAGATTAAACTTCTCAAAAACTTCCGGTTTGACACCGACCACCTCGGCATTGGTCACGTATTTTCCAATTGCAATACGCATATATACGGACGCCCGTGGAGTGATTGCTGTCACATAAGGTATTTTTTCAATATCTTTGATCGTATTGTCCGTTAGCTTTGCTTCCTTTTGTTTCTTGCCATTTTCCTGATAATATCCTCCAGGGCGAACAGAAATCATATGCAGGTTTCCCCAGCCTTTGATTTGGTCTTCAAAACTTTTGCTCAATCCAATACCAAGTGACATCATCACGGTGATGGCAGCGGTTCCAATTATTACTCCAGTGATAGCAAGAATACTACGAGTTTTTCTTCTTAGAAGATTTTTGACACCCATCAAAAGTATATCTTGAAAATTCATATTTTCCCTGCCTATTCATTGTCGATATCTAAGCTATCATTTTTTTTCTTTTTCTTTTTTCGAATCACAATCGTTGTTGCTCCCGCAGCACCAAGAATGGCTGCACCAACTACATATTTCACCCAATTTCTCTGCGGCGGTTCAACAAAATCTTCAAACTCTGGATCCACAATAATTTCTTCCATTGCAGTGATCTTGAATTCTTTTTCCACTACAATTTCTTTTCCATTAGAATCTTCAAAGGTGAATATCACCTTTCCGCTCGCCTCTCCTTCATGTGTAGGAATCAGTTGTAAATCATAGAAATCACTTTTTCCGCCATCAAATTTCCCAACAAACATTTTTGTCGACTGTGGGAAAGTAAAATCTCCCTCTGCAGAAATCACGAGGTTATTCAGTGTATTTTTCCCAAGATTATAGTATTGAACCGAAATATTTCCTTGCTGTCCAACAAAAAATGCATCTGTTGGATTAATATCGTCGATTACCAATCGTCTTTGTTGTACAACTGGCACTGAAATCGAGTCTTTGACCGAAATTGGATTTCCCTTGCTATCTTCGTAGCTCATATCTACTGAAATAGGAATTGTCTTTTCTGGCGCATCAGGCTTCGTCATCAATTCAATCGTTTTGGTCACTGAACCACTTGGTCCAATGGAATCAATGAAAAAGGAATTGCTTGTATTGTGAGGGATGAACACACCTTCTTCTGCATTGAGTGATACTTTGATGTTTCGAAGCGTTTGACTTGAATTGGTATTTTTGAGTACCATCGTCAATGTAAACACTTCATTTGCTACTACCGCACTGTCTCCGTAGTTGTAATTGGTGATGATTATCTGAGGAACTGTCTTGGTGCTGTTTCCTCCATTTACAAATACTCCTGTGTATTGAGAAATTGGAGTTGCGTTTTTCCCAGATGGTTCAACGCTGATTTTGATCGGATAGTTTTGAGATGCAATTTCGGCTGTCCCAGGCGCAAACATTTGCACATCAAAAGACTTGGATTCACCAGCCTCGAGAGATACCACAAAGATATTTTTTGTTCGGTTTACCACTGGCGCAGATGGCTCAACGGTTACTTTTACATTCTTTTGTGCCTGTGAGCCATGATTTTTTACATTAAAACTTACTGAGAAATTCTGATCCACTGCAACTGAGCTTGGATTTTTGATTTCACTAATCGAAAGAGTGTCCGATGAGGATGCCCCAGCATTCACCATAACGTATTCTGTGATGGAATTTGTAAACTCTTTTCCATTTGGATCAGTTCCTTTGATCGTAAATTGGAGCGGAGTATTTCCTCCTTGGTGGTCTGCATCTACAAAAATCGGATATTTTACTATCTGTGTAGCAGATCTATCAATATTTCCAACTCTTTGCTCAACCGAAGAATTTGTTAGAGACATGCTTGCCCCTGGAGCAAAAGTTGCCACCACATTACTAATGCGCGAATTCCCTTTGTTCGTAATTTTCAGTTCAACCATGCTAGTGGAACCTGCGTTGAGTCCTCCTGCTGGACTGACAATTTCTAAATTGGTAGAAACCGCATAGTCCGCATTGCTATCAAAAGTAATTTGTTTATTTGGTTGCCCTGTATTATCATAAACAGATGGTTCAACTTTTACAGATGCGCTTTTGCTTATCGATTGAGCATTTGAACTACTGTCTTTCCAAGAAACTTTTACTTGTGGCGAATAATATTTTCCGAGGAGCGCATTTTCTAAATCCACGGAAAACCTAAATTCTCGTTCCTCTTCTGTCATTGTAAAAGAATCAATTTTTGTAGGGGACACTCCATTTTGTCCTGATGGTAAATCACTATCTACGGAGATAACTACATCAGATACGTTTGAAGAAACCATTTTCTTGATTTTTACGATCAATGTCCCACTCATCTGTCCTTGACTATAGCCACTAGCAAATTTCGCTTCTGAAATTTCTATTTCACCTGCCGCAAAACTCACCGTCGGTGCAATCCCAATAATCATCATAATCGCCATACAGGCTGAAATCAATTTTTTCTTCATTTTATTCTCCTATATTTCATAATCCGATTTGCTGCTAATTATCCGCAATATCTTCTTTCGGATCAAATTCTTCTTTTGTTTGTATATTGATGATATTTCCATCCTTGATCGTCACAATTCGATCCGCATATTTTGCAATCGAGTTATCATGTGTCACCAAAATCATCGTTTGTCCATTGGCATGAACCCGATCGATTATGAGGTTCATCACCATCTCCGTCGTTTTTGAGTCAAGGTTTCCAGTTGGCTCATCTGCAAAAATAATTTTCGGATCTACTGCAATCGCACGAGCAATCCCCACACGCTGCTGCTGTCCTCCAGACATCTGAGTTGGCTTTCGATTTTCATATCCTTCAAGCCCAACCTCATTGAGTGCCAATTTTGCACGCTGTGTCCTTTTCTTTTTCTCCATCCCTCGGAGTACTAGTGGATATTCCACATTTTCAAGCGCCGTCAACATCGGAAGTAAATTGTACGCCTGAAAAATAAATCCAATGTTCTTTTGGCGAAACATCGTTACTTGCTCTTCAGATAATTTTTCTAGAGATACATTTCCTATTTTGATTTCACCTTTGGTTGGCTTTTCGAGTCCAGCTACCATATTCAAAAAGGTGGACTTTCCAGAACCCGATTTGCCAAGAAAACAAATAATTTCTCCTCGATAAATATCTAAGCTGATGTCATCTAATGCGACGACTCTTTCGTCTCCCATTGGATAAACTTTGCGCACATGTTTTATTGAAATAAGAGGCTTTTCCTGTGTAATAACCATCCCCTCCTTTACCTGTCAATTGTAGCAAAAAAATTTCATATTCTTTATATGAATTTCTTCATTTATCAACTCGCTTATGAATTTCTCAAATTATTTTGCTCATTATTGCAATCTTTCATACTTTTACCTATATTATACTACGATAGTATACTCCAAAGCATTGAAAAAGTGGTTACAAAAAGGTTAAACTTCTCTAAAAAATTTCTTAAGATAGTAATAATAGTTTTTTGCAACAAAAAATCGAGGCAATAGAAAACCTACTACCTCGAAAAATCTGCTTGTTTCGTTGTTACTTCTGTTTAATAACTTTTTTGCTAAATCCTATCCATTCTCGATGATTCGTTTTTCAGGAAGTCTGATCATCATATTTTGATCAGTTCATATTCTCGATTGCCCATTCCAATTTCTGCGGCGTATTCAATGACTCTCTCTGCACGCACATGTGGATGAATCTCATCGAATGGATTGTGTCCTACTTGTTCTACAACAAGATCAAAGCAAGCCTGTTCTAGCGCAACAGGATCCAAACTCGCTAGAACGCCAATATCCTGTGTGATCGGTCGATCCGAAAATCCTGCACAATCACAAAGTGGTGTAATATTGGTCACAAAAGTGATGTAGCCAACTTTTCCTTCCTTGTTTTTTACGGAACCGTAAGCATATTCCGCCATTTTTTCCACAAAAACATCGCTATCTGTTTCCCACTGAATCGACACGGCTCTTGTTGGACAAACTGTCACACACTCTCCGCAACCATAGCATACATCATGGTTGATCACGGCAACTTTATCGACCATTTCAATCGCTTTTACACGGCAGCTATTGTAGCATCGACGGCATCCGATACATTTTTCTGGATCCACTGTTGGAAAAACATCAGAGTGCTGCATTTGTTTCCCTGGTGCTGTTGCGCAACCCATCGCAAGATTTTTGATGGCGCCGCCAAATCCTGCTGACGCATGACCTTTGAAGTGTGAAATTACTACCATCGAATCTGCATGAAAAATTTCGCCGCCAATTTTTACCTCATCAAAATGCTTGAGTCCTACAGGAACATTCACAGAGTTTTTGCTATACATTCCATCTGCAATGACGATTGGCGCTCCAACAACCGAATACGAAAATCCATTTTCAACGGCCGATTGAATATGGTCTACCGAATTGGTTCTGCTACCAGAGTACAGAGTATTGGTGTCGGTCAAAAAAGGTTTGCCTCCATGCTCTTTCACTTTATCCACAATCTGTCTTACGTTGACTGGGTGAACGTAAGTAATATTTCCTTTTTCTCCAAAGTGAACTTTTACTGCAACCAATTCATTTTTTCCAATAATTTCTCCGATGCCTGCGCTTTCAAAAAGTTTTTTTAGTTTTGCAGATAGGTTTTGATTTTTTGATGTAGAATAATAATCTACAAAAAACACTTTTGATTTCTCCATAACATAACCTCCATCGTTTCACGTGAAACTATTTTTTGTATCGACTAAAAATATATTTTATTTCTTTGATGGTCCATTCTTTTTGCGGAAATTTTACAGAGGTATCTTCAACAATTTTGTCGTAGTCAACACCATTTAGTCTCGCATCAACAATCCAATCAATTTGTTCTTGTGTATACTTTTTCTTTCTTCCTGCACCACGCTCATTTTTGATGTGCTTCGGCGCCTTGTCCATGATCTCAATGTATCGCTCGAGACTTGTTATGGTTGCTTCCTGTTTTTTATTTTCTTCCTCCAAACTTTGGAATCGGTCGAGCAAACTGTTGATATGGTTCTGAAAATCGAGCAGTCTTTTTTCCAGCTTAGTCGACAGCTCTTTGAGTTTCGTATTTTCTTCTTCTGTCTCCTGGATTTGTTTTTGTAGGATCACTTCATTTTCTTTTATCTCTGCTAATTCATTTTGTTTTGCTTTATACTCCACAACCAAAGTATTGTGTTTTTCAACAACTTCTTCGGCAAATTGTTTTAACTCGGAGTAATCTGCAACAATTGCCTTTAGGCTTTCATTTTCCTCAATCAGTTGATTTATTTTCTCACTGGTTATTTTTTGACTTTTTGTATTTAGCTTTTCCATTGTTTCCTTTCCTTACTCAAATACCCGATATCCACTTTCGTCACTAAGATATGAGCCTACCAGATCTTCCCTTCTGGCATATGCTCCGTGATAATCGGATCCTCCTGTCAAAAATAGCTTATAGTGCTTTGCGTAGTCCAAAATGAGTCTACGATACTCTTCCTTGTTTGCTTCATGGTTTAGTTCGATGCCGTCCAACCCAAACTTAACAACATTGTCGACACATTTGATATTATTTTGCTGATTTGGGTGCGCTATGACTGCATAACCACCCGCTTCTTTGATTGCTTTGACCGCATCAATGACATTTGCATAGTCCATATGCTGATAAAGCTCTCCGCCTTTTCGAAACATCGTCTCATTCATACTTGGAAATATCGACTCGACCTGTCCTGTTTTGTATAACATCTCAAAAATATGCTGTTTGAAGATGTATCCTTTGGCAAAATGATATAGCTCGTCGTAATCAATTCGATAACCCAATTCATTCAGTCTTTTTACCTGCAAATATGCCTTGTCATTTCTTGCTTTTTTGATCGGATTGCAAATCTTTTGTATCGGATAATCGTCTTTGATATGATATCCCAGAACATGAACCACTTTGTCGATTTCAAAATCTTTTGCAGAGATTTCAACCGATTTTATGGTTTTTATTCCATATTTGGAACAAATCTGCTCTTTTTCGGAAAATCCGATTAGATTATCATGATCAGTCATTGCAATATGGGTAAGATTTGCTTTTACGGCCATTTGAACAATTTCTTCAACCGAATTATATCCGTCCGAATACCTTGTGTGCAAATGTAAGTCTGCTTTCATCGTTCTCCTTGTTGTCTAGGGGATGCTTTTGCAATTCGTCCATTTCGAAGTTCTCGAAAAAATCTTGTCAGTATATAGGAGCAAACGGGATCGTCATATACAATCGCTTTTGTTTTGCAAGGAATGATATTATCTTTCAAAATAGGCACCTTGCTGAGTACTGCCCCTCTTTCAGTATCTCTTGCACCAACATGAATGGTCTCAATCCTTGCGTTAATAATCGCTCCCAAACACATCGTGCATGGCTCGAGCGTAACATATAGATTACATTCATCAAGCCGCCAAGTCCCGAGTTTTTCGCTCGCCAGTTCCAGCGCTAACAATTCCGCATGTGCGGTTGCCTTTCCTCTAAATTCGACGAGGTTATGCGCCCTTGCAATGATTTCACCGTTTTTTTCGATGATACAACCCACTGGTACTTCCCCTTTTTTGTATGCTTCATAGGCTTCCAGCAGTGCCTCCCTCATAAAAGTATTCATCGATTTTCCTATTCTTTTTGTTGTTTCTGATCTTTAAGGTACGCCAAGATGAACGGCATAATGTCTCCATCGATTACTTGTGAAATATTTCCAATTTCAAATCCAGTACGATGATCTTTTACCAAAGTGTAAGGCTGAAACACATAGCTTCGTATCTGACTTCCCCAACCTATTTGACTGTATTCTCCCTGAAGATCCTCTATCTTTTCTTTATTTTCCTGTTCTTTTAGTTCCACCAATTTCCCTTTGAGCATTTTCATCGCCATATCTTTATTGATAAGCTGTGAACGCTCGCTCTGGCTTTGGACGACAATATTTGTCGGAAGATGGGTGATTCGAACTGCGGATTCCGTTTTGTTAACATGCTGACCACCAGCGCCGCTTGCACGATAGGTATCGATTCGCAAATCCTGCGGTCTAATTTCAACCTCTGTCGATTCATCCAGCTCTGGAATCACGTCCACCGAAGCAAAGGATGTATGTCTTTTTCCAGAAGGATCAAAAGGAGAAATTCTTACGATTCGATGAACTCCTTTTTCTGCTTTCAAAAAACCATACGCATTGGTTCCTTCAATCTCAAGTGTCACGGACTTGATTCCTGCCTCTGGGTCAGGATTAATATCAATCTGGTTTACCTTAAAACCATTGTCCGATGCGAATCTCAAATACATTCGTAGGAGCATTTGTGCCCAATCCTGCGCATCAAGCCCGCCAGAGCCTGCATGAATTGACAAAATCGCATTGAGATTATCATATGGTCCATTGAGCATCGTGTTTAGCTTTAGCTCGTCCATTTTTTTGAGCTGAACTGAGATTTCTTTTGCTAGCTCCATTTCCAACGATTCATCTTCTTGAGCAATTAGAAACAGTTCTTGCAAATCGTTAGCATCTTGCTGTGCTTTATTAAAGTTTTCTAATATATCATCAATTTCCTTGGAACGCTTCATTATCTCTTTACTCTTCTTTGGATCTTGCCAAATATTGGGCTCTGCTTGAATCTCCTGAAGAATTTCAAGTTTTTCATCTTCAAGCGCTTCTAAGTCAAAGAGAACCTCGCACTTCTTCCAAAGCTCGCATTATTTCTTCAATATTGTTTTTATGTTCCACTAGATTTAGCATTCTACTCTCCTTTTCCATGGCAATGTTTGTATTTTTTGCCACTTCCGCATGGGCAAGGATCATTTCTGCCCGGTTTATCTTCTCTTTTTGCTTGAACAGGTTTTTGTTCCATCGCATTATCGATCATTGCACGAGTGGTATTTAGATCCACCGCTTGTTTGCGCTCTGCTTGCTCCACTTCTACACCAATCGGTGCTGTCATAATCAGTCGAACGGTATCTTCCTTGATTCCTTGATTCATCGCATCAAACATATCGAATCCTTCTTGCTGATATGCAATGACTGGATTTTCTTGTGCAATAGATCGAAGCCCAATCCCCTTGCGTAGCTGATCCATCGCATCGATATGATCCATCCAGCGATTATCTACCATTTCGAGCAAAATTCTGCGCTCTAATTCACGGAATGCTTCTTCTGGAATCAATGATTGACGATTTTCATATGCTTTATGGATTTTTTCTTTTAGGTCATATTTATATTTTTTGCGATCCGATATTTTTTCCAGTGTATCAATTGACACGCCGAATTGGTATCTTAATCGATCCGCAAGAGAACGAACCGATATTTCTTCTGCATTATTCTCTGGAATATATTGAGCCAAAGTCTCATCTGCCAAGGAATCAATCATTCCAGCAATTTCTGATTGAAGATTTTCCCCTTCAAGAACTCGCTTTCTTTCTCCGTAGATAATCTCTCTTTGTTTATTCATGACATCATCGTATTGTAGTACGGTTTTACGAATACCAAAGTTCTTTCCTTCTACCTTTTTCTGCGCATTTTCAATGGAATTAGAGAGCATTTTTGCTTCGATAACATCATCCTCTTCCATACCAAGCTTTTCAACGACCGTTTGAATTCTTTCTGATCCAAACAATCTCATAAGCTCATCTTCCAGAGAGATGAAGAATCTTGTCTGTCCTGGATCTCCCTGACGACCTGAACGACCTCTCAACTGATTATCGATACGTCTGGATTCATGACGCTCTGTCCCGATGATTGCCAATCCGCCAATTTCAACCACCTTTTGTTGCTCATCTTTTAGCTCTAATTTTTTTGCGGCAAGAATATCTTGATATTTTGCTCTGGCATCTAAAATTTCCTGGTCGTCAGTAGCGCCAAAACCGCTAGCAAGTGCAATCATATGATCTTCATAACCCAACTTTTTCATCTCACGGTTGGTCAAAAATTCCGGGTTACCACCAAGGATAATATCCGTACCACGACCCGCCATATTGGTCGCAATGGTCACTTGACCAAATCGGCCTGCTTGTGCAACAATTTCTGCTTCTTTTTCATGATTTTTTGCATTTAGGACTTCGTGTTTGATCCCTTTTTTACGAAGCATATCCGAAAGCATCTCCGAATTTTCGATGGAAATTGTACCTATCAAAATCGGTTGACCTGTTTTGTGAATTTCGATTACATCATTAACTACTGCCTTATATTTTGCAGATTCACTTTTGTATACCGCATCATCCATATCTTTTCTTTGGATTGGTTTATTTGTTGGAATCTGAACAACATCCATCTTATAAATTGCTCTAAATTCACCTTCTTCTGTTTTTGCAGTACCTGTCATACCAGAAAGTTTTCGGTACATTCTAAAGTAATTTTGGAATGTGATTGTTGCAAGCGTTTTGGACTCACGTTTTACTTCAAGACCTTCTTTTGCCTCAATCGCTTGGTGTAATCCCTCGGAATATCTACGGCCGAACATCAAACGTCCCGTAAATTCGTCAACGATTACAATCTCGCCATCTTTTACAACATAATCCACATCAAGTTTCATCATCGTATTTGCTCGAAGCGCTTGATTGATATGATGGTATAGCTCCATATTTTGGATATCAATCATACTGTCTACACCAAAATATCTCTCTGCCTTCTGAAGTCCCTCTTCGGTATATGTTGCCGCATTTTCTTTTTCGTCAATTTTGTAGTCTGTCTCTGGTTTTAGGGTCAGAACAAAGGTGTTCGCCTGTGTATAAAGTGAAGTGGATTTATCACCCATTCCAGAGATGATAAGTGGGGTTCTCGCTTCATCGACTAAAATAGAGTCTACCTCGTCGACAATAGCATAGTTAAGCGGCCTTTGTACCATATTCTGCTTGTACACGACCATATTATCCCTCAAGTAGTCAAAACCAAATTCATTATTTGTCCCATAGGTGATATCTGCATTGTAGGCTTCACGACGTTGGTTGTTGTCCAATCCATGAACGATTACCCCTGTAGTAAGACCGAGAAAGCTATACAGTTTTCCCATCCATTCAGCGTCACGTTTGGCTAGGTAATCATTTACAGTGACAACATGCACCCCTTTTCCTTCTAGTGCATTTAGATACACAGGAAGAGTTGCCACAAGAGTCTTCCCTTCACCAGTACGCATTTCAGCAATTTTCCCCTTGTGAAGTACAATTCCGCCTAAAAGCTGAACATCATAATGACGCATACCAAGCGAACGTTTTGAAGCCTCACGACATACCGCAAAAGCTTCAACTAATAAATCGTCTGTTGTAGATCCTTGCTCCAGCCTCTGTCTAAACTCAACTGTTTTTCCTCTAAGTTCATCATCTGAAAGTTTTTCCATTTCAGGCTCGAGACGATTGATCAATTCAACCTCTCTTCCCAATTTACTTAAATATTTTTTAGCAAGATAATTATCTAAAAATCCCAATTCTAATACCTCTACTTTCATTTATTCTCAAACCATTTCTTTTTGAAATGATTACTTTCCAACAAAACCCACAAAAAATAAATGACTAAACGCCACAATTAATTTTAACATAATACGTGGCAAAATTCTTCCAAATATGGAAATTTTTACAAAAAAGTTTTTCTTTTGTAATCTATATGTTAAAATAATCATAGAAAGGCCGACTATTTGCTGCAATAATTTCCTTTGTGACCCATGAATAATTAAACAAAATATCAAATATCCATTCACAGAAATACAATGTTTTAACTGCTTTAATACCAAAATGAATATCTACTTATGAGCGGTTAGTATAAAATAGATCAAAAGGAGTGCTATGAAAACACATAATATCAATTTAAGTAAAGCACATTATGACGAAGCGCTATCCGTATTAAACGAACACTTAGAATCAATCAAAAAAACAGGAGATACCATTTTAGAACTAGAAGATCACACTCGAATTCTCGTGATTTTTCGGATGAATACGTATTTATTTCAATATTTAGATAGTCTAATATAATTTCTATTACAAAAGGTGGACTCAGCGTCCACCTTAATTCATCGTTTTTTGATATTCTTCTTTTAATTTTGCTAATACTTTTTTCTCGATTCTTGAAATCGTCATCTGCGACAATTCCAATTCTTTTGCAATAACAACCTGCGTTTTGTTTTCAAAAAATCTACCTTCTAATATTTTTCGTTCAACCACATTTAGTTTATCGATAAAACGATGTATAAAATCAACATTTTCAATATCCGAAAAACTTCGATCTTCTTTCCCAAGAATTTCAACAAAACTTACTGAAGAATCATTATCGCTATTTTCTTTCATCAAATCAAGGCTTCGGATAGAAAATAATTGAGATGCCTCCATCGCTTCCATTACTTCTTCTTCTGTTACATTAAGGTAATTTGCAATATCAATGACTTTGGGTACAGCACCAATATTAGACTGTATTTTTTCTCTCGCATCATTAATTTTTAGTGCGAGCTCTTGAGTTTTACGTGGAACTTTAATTGCCCAACCCTTATCCCTAAAATATCTTTTTATCTCGCCTACGATTGTTGGGGTCGCAAAACTAGAAAATTCAAATCCTCTATTAATATCAAATCGTTCAACCGCATAAATTAGTGCTAAGGAGGCTATTTGGAAAATATCCTCGTACTCTATTCCTTTGCCGATATATCGCTTTGCGAGAAGTTCAGCAATATAGATATTACGATTGACAATTTCATTCCTAATTTCTCGATCACGCCCGTTGGCAAACAAAACAAACAGCTCTCTTGTATCGTAATCTTTCAGGTTCTGATTGGCAAAAAGTTCCATTTGACTTTTAGAACTTTTTGACATTTATCAGTCCTCATTTCTCGCTTCTTTTTTCATATATATCGTAGTACCTTTGTCGGACTCTGATTGAATGACTACATCATCCATCAGCATTTTGATTATATAAATTCCAAGTCCACCACTTTCACGCTCTTCATCAAATTCAGGATCTTTTAGTGTGGAAAAATCATATCCTACTCCAGCATCCTTAATCTGTATTTCGATATAGTTGTGTCCTTGTCCAAAGAAAAGATCAAAGGTTGGCACCTTTGAATGTTTAATTACATTGGTACATGCTTCCGATACTGCAATTTTTACATCATCAATTTCTTCAATGTTAAAACCGATTCGATTAGCAATTGAAGACGCAGTCATACGAACAACAGAAATATTTGAGGAGTCTGTTGGTACAGTCATTTTAATAATATTATTTTGATTCATATCGATCACTAATTACACCCCCATGTTGAAAGTTTCCTCTAGACAGGTGATTTTGAATACCTTCCTTACATTTTCACGTGCATTGAGAACTGTTATCGTGTTATTATCCTGCTTAAGTTTTTTATACGTTTGAACTAGTAACCCTATACCCGTTGAATCTATAAACTTAACATCGGTCATGTCAATAATCAAATCTTTCTTTTTTTCTAAGGCTTGATTAATCGCATTTTCTAGTATATCAACCGTATTAAGATCAATTTCACCTACAACATATAGTGTGTAGTTTTTTTCGTTATCTGTTCCAAAATTTACTTTTACCATTGCATTCTCCCCAAGGAATTTAGATTATTTCTTCGTCATCAAAGAGGTCTTCATAAGCATCCTCTGTTTCGTCTTGATCTTTTTTGAATCTACTTGCAATTCCCGACGAAACAGAACTTACAATTCCAACAACATCCGTTACCTTATTGATGTTGGCTGTAATCCCTTCAACCTCTGTTGTGATGCTAGCTGTATTATTTATAATCGTTTCAATTTCACCATTTTTGTCGGTAAGCATTCGGTCAATGCGCTTGATGCTTGCGCCCAAATCTCTTACAGTTGTTGCTGCAAAAATGCACAAGATTAGCACGCCGATTCCCATCAGTAGTATTCCAATTTCCCAAACTGCCATTTCGTCCTCCTCTACACATTATCTAATTCGTCTTCATCAGATTTTTTGTTAATTAGAAGATTCCTCAATTTCATCCGAAAGTTTTGATACCGACTCTTTGATCTCATCAGTCACATTACTAGCAACTTCTGAAAAATCTTGTGTAATGCCTTGAATCGCATCGTTAGCATCTACAAAAACTTCTTCTAGTTCCTCACCAACTTCGTTGGATGATTTTTTTATTTTTTTTGCTGCTTTTTTTACTTCTTTCTTTGTTTTTTTGAATTGATTTTCGAATTTATCACTAAATTCATCGATAAACTCTTCCACATCCTCTTTCATATCTCGGATATTTTCTTTTAATTTTCCGTCCGTATCAAAAACTTTTGCATAATATTTTGGCTCGATAAAATTTTTGATTTCTGAGTTTGTAATTTTTTTGATGTTACGACTCATATTGTCGATAATTTCCTCTTTGTTGTCGTATGCATCCTTTGCTTTTTTCTTGATTACTTCAAGATTTTCTCCGATATTATCCATCAGCTCATCGCCAGGTTTTTTTGCCAAAAGAATCCCTGCGACAGTTCCAACGGTAGCCCCAACGATAAACGAAGCCATTTTTTTCTTTTTAACTTTTTTCTTTACTCTGTTTTTCATAGTAATCTTCTTTCTCAAACCAAAGATATTTTAATACTATTCTACATTATCCCCGTCTTTATCAATGTCGCTTGCCTCGATTTTTTCAAAAGAAACAATTTTACTGTCTGCACTTCTCATCAATCGAACTCCCTTAGTTACCCTGCTTAGACACGGAATTTCACTTTCATTCATTCGAATCAGCGTTCCATCAGAGTTTACAATCATTATTTCATCACCCTCTGAAAGCATTCTCGCACCTACCAGATAACCTGTCTGCTCTGTCACATTGTAGGTTTTAATTCCTTTTCCTCCACGAGATTGGGTTCTATACTCTTCTACAGAAGTTTTTTTGCCATAACCATTTTCAGAGATAACAAGCATATTTTTATTTTCTTCGACAATTTCCATACTGATGATCTCATCCGATGGATCCAATCTCATCGCACGAACACCCATCGATGTTCTTCCTGTTTGACGAATGTCGTTTTCATCAAATGTAATGGCTTTTCCATTTTTTGAAACAACAACTAGTTTATCTTCTCCACTGGTAACCATCGCAGAAATAAGTTCATCATCATCTTTTAGATTAATCGCAATTAGTCCATTTCTAGAGCTTTTTCTAAATTCGGATATCTGTGTTTTCTTGATGATACCATATTTTGTGCACATCATCAATTTTTCATTGTCCTCATTATTTTTCATTGAGAGCAATGTTGTGATTTTTTCACCTGGCTCAAGTGGAATAATGTTAATGACATTTGTCCCTTTAGAGCTTCTTCCAGATTGTGGAATCTTATAGACTGGCATACGATATAATCTTCCATGATTCGTAAGGAAAATTGCTTTTGCGTGGTTGCTGCTAGTAATCAGTTTTTCAACAAAATCTTCTTCCCTCGTCGTAATGGATGAGACACCTTTTCCTCCACGCTTTTGCGCTTTGTAGGTATCAACTGGCATTCTCTTGATGTAACCATTGTGAGTAAGCGTGATTGTTACGTCCTCATCTTCTATCATATCAATGTCTTCTAGGTCTTCTTCTGTTTCAAGAATCTCTGTTCTTCTAGCATCACCATATTTTTCTTTAATCAAAAGAATCTCTTCTTTGATGACACCAAGCATCTTTTGTCGATCCGCAAGAAGACCAAGATAATACTCTATTTTTTCTGCAAGCTGATTTCTCTCATCTTCAAGTTTTTCTCTTTCTAGTCCTTGCAGACGGCGCATTCTCATATCCAAGATTGCCTGCGCTTGAACTTCCGAAAAATCAAATGTATCGATCAACTTTTGTTGGGCATCATCGTATGCCGAACGGATGATAGCAATTACTTCGTCGATATGGTCAATTGCTTTTAGAAGTCCTTCCAAAATATGGATTCGATCTTCTGCTTTTTTGAGATCAAATTTTGTCCTTCTTGTTACAACATCCTCTTGGTGTTTCAGATATTCTTTGATAATATCCAAAAGTCCGAGCACTCTTGGCTGGCCATTTACAATCGCTAGCATATTGATTGGAAAACTTTGTTGTAGCTGAGAGTGTTTGAATAGATTATTCAGCACAATATTTACATTGACATCTCGCTTGGTTTCGATAACAACTCGAATTCCTTGACGATTTGATTCATCGCGCAAATCCGTTATTCCGTCAATTTTTCTTTCTTTTACAAGTTCTGCAATTCGCTCAACCATTCTTGCCTTGTTGACCTGGTATGGAATTTCAGTAATGATAATCCGATTTTTTCCATTCTGTAGCTCTTCGATTTCAGTTTTTGCTCTTTGGACTACTCTTCCTCGCCCTGTTCGATAAGCAGACATCAATCCAGATCGACCCATAATATACGCACCAGTCGGAAAATCTGGTCCTTGGATATGCTGCATCAAATCTTCAACCGTCGCATCCTCGTTATCAATTAACTCTACTACCGCATCGATCACTTCACATAAATTATGAGGTGGAATCGAGGTTGCCATACCAACCGCAATCCCGTTGGATCCGTTGACCAAAAGATTTGGATACCTCGAAGGAAGCACTGATGGTTCTTTTCTATATTCATCGAAGTTTGGAACCATATCGACGGTTTCTTTATTCAAATCACGAAGCATTTCCAGCGCAAGTGCCGTCATTTTTGCCTCGGTATAACGCATTGCCGCAGCAGAGTCCCCATCAATCGTACCATAGTTTCCTTGGCCATCTACAAGAGGATAACGAATCGCAAATGGCTGAGCCATTTTAACCATCGTTTCATAGATTGCATAATCGCCATGTGGATGGTAGTTACCCATTACGTCCCCGACCACGGTTGCCGATTTACGATATTTTTTATCTGGTGTCAGTCCCTGCTCTCCCATTGAGAAAAGTATTCTTCGGTGAACTGGTTTGAGCCCATCCCTTACATCTGGAAGCGCTCGACCAACAATTACACTCATCGCATAATTGATATATGAGGTTTCCATTTCCTCCTTTATCTCAACATCTATCACTTTTTCCTTAAATTCATTTTCCATTCTTTACCTCAATCCAAATTAGATATCCAAATTCTTTACATACTGCGCATTTTCATTGATGAATTTTTTTCTAGGTTCAACCTTATCGCCCATCAACATGACAAAAGTCTCATCACTTGCCGAAATATCTTCAATATTCACCTTGAGAAGTGTTCTGTTCTCAGGATTCATCGTCGTTTCCCAAAGTTGATCTGCATTCATCTCTCCAAGACCTTTGTATCGCTGAACATCTGGATTGTTACTTCTTCCAAATTCTTCAATCGTTTCGTTTAATTTTTTTTCATCGTATACATAGGCGACTTTTTTCCCTTTTTTCACTTGGAAAAGCGGTGGCTGAGCAATGTATACATATCCCTTTTCAATCAATGGTCTCATATATCGGAACATAAAAGTGAGAAGAAGTGTACGAATATGCGCTCCATCGACATCGGCATCGGTCATGATGACAATTTTATGATAGCGCAATTTTTCTTCATCAAACTCATCGCCAAGGCCACAGCCAAATGCTGTAATCATATTACGAATTTCTTCTGAAGAAAGAATTTTATCCAGTCGTGATTTTTCGACATTTAGAATTTTACCTTTGAGTGGAAGAATCGCTTGGATTTTTCGATCTCTGCCGTCCTTTGCCGAACCGCCCGCCGAATCTCCCTCAACAAGATAGATTTCAGATTTTGCTGGATCTTTTTCACTACAATCTGCGAGTTTTCCTGGTAGAGAAGTCGATTCAAGCACCGATTTTCTTCTGGTGAGCTCTCTCGCTTTTTTCGCAGCCTCTCGCGCCCTTTGTGCTGTCAGTGTTTTGTTTATAATAATTCTGGCAGAGGATGGATTTTCCTCCAAAAATGCCTCGATATTTTCAAATGTAATCGAATCAACAATCGCACGAACAGGAGGATTTCCAAGTTTTGTTTTCGTCTGTCCTTCATATTGAGGATCTTCGAGTTTTACAGAGATAATCGCTGTCAATCCTTCACGAACATCTTCTCCTGACAAACTTTCATCTTTCTCTTTCAAAAATTTTGCTTTGCGTCCATAGTCGTTCATTACACGAGTGAGTGAAGTTTTGAATCCTGTAAGATGCATCCCGCCTTCAATCGTATTGATATTGTTCGCATAGCTGTAAATATTTTCGGTGTATGCATCAGTATATTGCATCGCTACTTCAACCGTATAGCTATCCACCTTTTTTTCAAAATAAATAATATCTTCATGCAATGCGTCTTTGTTTTTGTTTAGAAATTTTACATACTCGACCAACCCACCAGTATAATAAAAATTCTTTGTTTTTTCTTGCTCTTCTCTTTGATCTTCTAAGGTAATGGATATTCCTTTGTTCAAAAAAGCAAGTTCTCTCAATCGATGTTCCAGCGTCTCATATTTATAGACTGTCTCATCAAAAATCGTCTCATCTGGAGTAAATGTAATGATTGTTCCTGTTTTGTCGGTGTCGCCAATAATTTGAATATCACAAAGCGATTCCCCTTTACTAAATTCTTGGCGATGAACTTTTCCATCTCTTTTTACTTCCGCAACTAGGCTTTTTGAAAGTGCATTTACCACCGATACCCCCACTCCATGGAGTCCTCCGGATACTTTGTAGCCACCTGCCCCAAATTTTCCACCTGCATGAAGCACCGTCAAAACGGTTTCAAGTGTTGTTTTTCCCGTCTTAGGATGGATTTCAACTGGTATTCCTCGACCATCATCTTCCACACGAATCGAATTATCTTGTAGAATTGTCACATAAATATTTTCGCAATAACCTGCAAGTGCTTCATCGATTGCATTATCGACTACTTCATAAACCAAGTGGTGAAGTCCTTTTGCTCCAGTTGACCCAATATACATCCCAGGTCTTTTTCTAACTGGTTCTAATCCTTCCAAAACTTGTATTTGATCAGCACCATATTCACCATCTACCTTCGTATCAGTCAATATTTCATTTTCTTCCACTTGATTCAAATGATCCGCCATATTTTCTCCTATCCTCATATCAAAAAACTTCAATAAATTCTATTTTCTATTTCT
>JBHBDS010000091.1:0-2551 GCA_041784625.1 Filifactoraceae bacterium | reverse complement strand
TAGACTGGATGCTGGAATTTCCAAATGATGTAGTATCGGGGTGATGAGCTCCATCATCCAGTCGAGGTGTTTATATAGGCTCTTCACCTCGCCATCTATTCGATCAATTGCGCTTGAATTTTGAAGTACTTTCGAGTTGGTTTCCTTGACTTCGCCGCTTAGTGTTTCCATCGAGGTTTTGACGGTCTCTACGGATGTTACGACTGAATCCAACGAATGTTTGAGCTCGAGATGTCGTGATTCTTGCGCTTTTTCGTTTTCGATTCGTTTTTCGGCTTGCTCCTGCCGCTCTTTTTCTTGTTGCTTGCGCTCGTCTTTCATATCTTTGCGGATTCGTAGCAAAGTGCCTGCGGTTGCTATGAGCGTAACGAGCCACGAAAATATTAAGCTTAATTCGATTTTCATCTTTTCCTCCTCCCCCAAATGATAAAGGCGAGGTTTCCCCCGCCCTGCTGAAAAAAACTTATTACCACTGTGCTGGAATGGTGTTACTCTTGTGTTTCAAGAAGCTCCGTCAGCTCTTGATACTCGTCAATTGTAAGTCGATTGACAGCCAAAAAAACATCGAGTTTCTCTTGCATTTCTTCTTTGGATTTGTAAAATTTCTTTTGAATACAAATCTTGCAAGTTCTGTACGTCATTTTATTCACCTCCTCCCATTGTGTTTATTTCAATCATTGCGAGCTGAAAATCTCGCTCCAAATTGACCTGTAAATCGTAGTCTATTTTTTCCTCCAACCTACGGCTGAGTGCGTTCAGCTGTTCCTGTAGTGCGAGCGGCACCGTCTCTTGCTCCATTGGCTCAGCCACTACCTCCTCACCCCACACGCCATCGATATAGCTGCGCCCGTGGTACGTGTGATCGGGCACTTCGACATAAAGAAAGTCCGCCGTCGATTCGGGGACTTCCTGCAAGATGGTTAAGCCAACGCACTTATTTTGTGCAATGTCTATTGTTGCGATATATCGGTTCATTGTTCCTCCTTATTCTTGTTCTTTTTCCTCTTCGATCGAAAAGTATAATCCAAAAGGTTCGTAATTTGAAATGTTTTGCTCTATGTGCCGAATATCCAAAATCCCATCAAAAGTAGGAATCATACCGCCGCAATCCGCCTCCACTACAATCGATAGTGATTTGGAAAAATGGAAATCTTCCAGCGGCAGACTCATTCTCTCCAGTCGTTGTTTCAGCGATACATTCTCCGCAAAAAGAAGCCTTTGCAATTCCCCATATTCAGCTTTGCGATCATCGATAGTAATATAAGCGTCATATGAATTATATTTCTGGTTTCGAGTTTTCCACATTAGATCCCCATCCGCATAAAAATACACCGTCACCGCTAGCGGAGCCGTTCGACTATTAGTGCTACTATCTTTATTGCGAAACGACACATCACATCTTAGATTTCGGAAGTACAGCGTACCCCCCCCTTGATAATTAAATATCTCTTTCTTAAAAACGTTGCCTTTGAACGGATGCGAGCCGTACATTACATTTGGCAGCTTGACCAGCTTTCTATTTTTTGCGCTGATATGCATTTTTTCTACTAAGCTCATTACTCCTCCTTATTTTTCCTTGATGATCACAACGCCTTTGCTTTCCATCTTCGGAACTTGATATCTTTCTTTCAGAGCCCTAATAACCACGGTGGCGTCACTTCTGGTATAAAGCAGTTCAATTTCTGCACTCACAGATTGATAAAATCGAACTTCGTCAAGCACAGTTCCAGCAGGCAAGTCACTCATTCCGCTCTTTTTGGCTTCGCCGAAAAGCGCAGTACTGCTTTCATCGAAACCGTAAACTGTTTCCGAACTCATACCTGGGTTAACTTGCGCACTAAAATACGTCGCAGATACTTCATAAACCAATTCATCATCCGCAAATACTCTTATTTTTGCAGCAATGCCGCTTCCAAATGTTCCAAGCATCCCACCAGAAAAATCGACCTGCTGAAGTATTCCCTCCCCTTGTACAGAAAATAGCTCTTTTGTAAAAGCCACATTTCTCTGTAGCGGATACGATCCAAAATGAGGATTCATTATAACAAGTGCTTCTTTATCTTGCGCAGATGGATTGATCTTATTTATTAATGCCATTAGCTCCATCCTCCTTTCCCATAGATCATCTTCGTATAAGCCAGCTGGTTCATCTGCATAAATCCTTGGGTCGTGCCATTTGGGTTCTCGTGCGTACACGTATAATACACCGCATTTGCCACCCACTTATTAATGGTGGTCGGTGTGCTGGATGATGAGATCGTGATCTTGGACGCTAGACGAGTCGTGCCCCCTTGGTCTCGGTAAAGGTCAATATGCTGAATCTGTGGATAGCTCGAATTGCCTTGGTAGATATTCTTCACCTGTGTGACATAGATTAAGCCGCCAAAATTCATTTGCTGCATCGTACTACCTTGATTGAAGTATTGGTCATTTGACTGCTCAAGCCAATTGAATTTATTTTTGTCATTAATCGCCTTAGCTCTCGTGAGTATCGCATTGCCATTGTCGGTGATCTTCTTCGTCAGATTTGGAATATCCCAAACGTTATTCC
>JBHBDS010000090.1:0-2653 GCA_041784625.1 Filifactoraceae bacterium | reverse complement strand
TTATCTCTGGCTCGGGTAACAATATGTTTTATCCAAACAACTCGGTCACTGCAAACGAATTTGCGATTATTCTCGGTCGAGTTCTCTCGCAAAAACATCCGCAGCTTTTTGCCGAAAACGAAGAGAAGTCCAGCACAACTTTTGCAAGCCAATTTTTTTCCGCAGACAATTATCTATATCATCTCGAACGACTCGGACTACTTCAAGGAATTGCGCTGAGCCCAAATTTCCCATCGCAAAAAATGAATCGCTCTACAGCGGATATGATATTAAAAAATCTTGCAACGCTGCTTGCGAATCAAAATAATTCTGCTGATGCAAAAATCGGTGATGATTTTCAAAAACCAATCGCAAACCAAAACGCTGACAATAATTCTACTGCGGTCAATTTGTCCTCGGATGCAAAAGAAAACACAAATGATTCCAGAGACAATAATACCGACGCAAGCGCTATTTCTGCAGTCGACCCCAGCGATCAAAACGCAATGGATTCTTCTGCAAAAGAATCACACAAAGATAATTTGAACTCTAATCAGAATCCAATTGCTAATACCAACCCAAGCATCGTTTCACTTTATCGCCCCAATTGGTATTCTGAAATTGGCACGCTCTATTCGCCGAGTCAATTGCTCACTCGCAGTGAATTATTGCAGATACTCTACCATACCTTTGAAACGCAAACGCTTCCATATGCGCACAAGGTCGAGCTTCCGATCACGCATATCAGTCAAATGACGCCAGTTGTTGCGCCAGTCGGATGCGAGCCTGTGTCGATGCTCATGTGTTTGCGTTACAAAGGATTTGCAAAAGATGTTTCGATTCGGCAATATCTGGATGCGCTACCAAGACACAAAAACGATCCCGAGATTGCCTTTGCTGGCTCTCCATACACACCAAACGAAGCGCTGCGTACGACGATTTTTCCATCGCCGCTCGCAAAATATGGACAGAGCTATGGTGCACAAGTGGTCGATATTTCGGGCTCTGATGTAGAACAACTAAAGACTGAGCTTTACAACGGCAACCCAATCGTTGTGTATGTAACACTCTTTTGGCAAAAGCCTTATTACAAAAAATACAACATCGCTGGCGAAGTACGAACCTATCTTCGCAACAACCACGCACTCGTGCTCGCAGGCTACGACCCGATCAACCGAAAATTTTTGATGGTTGATCCATACAATGTCAAGGGAATGAAAGCCAAATATTGGTATGATGAGGACAAATTCACGACGCTTTATAATGCTCGAAAGCATGCCGTATCGATTCAGTAATAATCCTTATTCCGTTATTTGATCGAATCAACCAAAGTCTCATTTGCAAATTTTGTGGTTCGATCGGTAGCATTAGAAATTGTTTTGCGAAAAAGATTTTCCATGGAACAACTGCTTTTTGTAATCGTTCCCCCCACTTTTTTCGGAAAAAGGAGCCGTATGATCAAAAGATTATTTCTTTCTATTGCGATCGCTGGAATTGTTTTAGTGCCAATATTCCCTGCACCAGTCCACGCCGATACTCAAATCATGAATATTCCCGTGGTAAAACAATACCCCGAGCTTCCCAACGGCTGCGAAATCACTTCGCTTGCTGCTGCGATGAAATCACTCGGCATAGGCGCCAGCAAAATGGACTTGGCAAAAAACTATTTGCCGATGCAAGGATTTTACTACGTGAACCGAAAACTCTATGCCCCAAATCCTTACCAATATTATATCGGCACTCCATGGGGACAGGGCGGATGGTATTGCTATGCGCCACCGATTGTCACCGCCGCAAACAATTATTTTGCAAACAATGGATTGAGTTATCAAGCAATCGATTATTCCAATCGATCCAAAGCGGATTTCGAGGCAGCCCTCAACAATAATAATCCGATTATTATTTGGGTGACAAAAGAGGTTGCGGAAGTTCGCCGAATCCCAAAATGGTATTCGCCAAGCAATCCAAACATCCAAATTGTGCCGATCAATCTACATTGCGTCGTTCTTCGAGGAATTTCGCAAGGCAAAGTGTACTACATGGATCCGATTCGAGGCAACCAAGTGGCGTCTGTTCAAACATTTTTCACACGCTACAATCAGCTTGGCTCTCATGCGGTGATGATTGATACCAATTCTTCGCCACTTTCGCAAAAAATCCTCACAATTCAATACGATGGGTCGGTTCTAATTGTGAATGAAGACAGCATTTCACCAATGCTCAGCACAGTTTTTGATAAGAGTAATTGGTTTTTATCGGTAGAAAAACTCGCAGAATATCTCGAGGCGAGCATCGAAATCGAGGAAGAAAATTTTAGAATGACAAGCGAAGAGTTTTCTCTATTAATCGACATCAAAGAAAATAAATTTGTTCTTAACGACAAGGAACAGCTACTCGAACGTAATACTCTTCTGTACAAAGAAAAATATTATGTCTCTGTTCCAGAGGTCGAAAAGAATTTGAACCTCCTTTTTATGAGGTAATGATGATGCAAAAATCGTCTATTGCGCCAAAATATTTCTCTAAAATCTCTTTGTATTTTGCAAAAATTTAGCCAGACTCGTTGAGCCTGGCTTTCTTGTTTGTTGTACTATTTTTTTTTAATATTGTTTCGTGCAATTATCTCGCACTTGTATAAGAAATTTGCATACGAAATCTTTTAGCTATTTTTCTG
>JBHBDS010000089.1:0-3027 GCA_041784625.1 Filifactoraceae bacterium | reverse complement strand
GATTATTTGCAGAGCAATCCAGTCGATTTGGTCGTGCTTGATATCATGATGCGTGGAACCAACGGACTCGATCTGTGCAAAAAAATCCGCAAAACCAGTGAGGTTCCGATTATTTTTGTCTCGGCGAGAAATGAAGAGCTTGATCGAATCCTTGGGCTTGAGCTTGGCGCAGACGATTATTTGCCAAAACCATTTAGCGTAAGAGAGCTTGTGATTCGAATCAAAAATATTTTGCGTCGAACCGAGGGACAGTTCCAACCAAAGAGCGAATCGATTTTTGCAAGAGATCTCGTGATTTATCCAGAACAACGAATCGCCAAAATCAATGAATCGGAACTCGTGCTCACCACCAAAGAATTTGAAGTGCTCAAGTATCTTGTTGAAAATAAGGGCTATCCACTGTCACGAGATAAGATCATTCAAAATATTTGGGGTTATGAATACGATGGCTATGATCGAAATGTAGATGACACGATCAAGAGGTTGCGAAAAAAACTCAAAGAAGCCAATTCACGTGTCGAAGTACAGACAGTTTGGGGATTTGGATACAAAATATTAGCAGACGAATAGGAGTCCTATGAGCAAAATCGGAAGCAAGCTAGTTCTAAGCTATCTTGTGATTGTCATTTTTACGATTATCATATCGACAAGCATCATTAAAGTGGATTTTGAGAACAAACTCAACGAGCGGATTTTGGAAGGTCTAAAAAATGATGCGATCAACATCAGTCGACAAATTGAAGAGGATCGAGAAGTTTTTCATAGCCTCGATCAATACGAAAAAGGTGGGAGCGTGCGAGATATTTTTCCATCCGATGCTGCCTTCAAATATTCGGTTCGATTTGCATCCACCAATATTTTTATCCTGAACCAAGATCGTGTGACACTTTACGCATCGTGGAAGGAAGACATTAATCTCTATGAGTTGCTCAAATCAGCAGATGCACAGTCCGACTATTTTAGCTATGAGAGCAGTATTCGAAACTCCGATGGCGAGATTATCGGCTATGTGGTAACCATGGCGAAGAAAGAGGATGCGAGCACAGTCAATGCGATGGTCAATGAAGCAGCGCTCACAGGGATGGTTATCTCGATTGCAGTATCCGCATTGCTTGCGTTCATTTTTGAAAACAACATCACTTCGCCAATCAAAAAGCTCAAAATGAATATCCAAAATTTCAAAATCGGCGAAAAAATTCTGTGGCAAAAAATCAATTCCAAAGATGAGATTGCTGATCTCAACGAGGATTTTAGAAAAATGACCGTTGACTTGGTGCGCTATGACCAGCAGCAAAAAGAGTTTTTCCAAAACTCTTCGCATGAGCTAAAAACGCCATTGATGTCGATTCGCAGCTATGCGGAGGCGATTAAAGATGGAATCGCTGACGAGAGCGAGGTCGACAGTTTTTTGGATATTATTATTGATGAGTCCAATAAACTCGCCGACATTGTCAACAGCATTATGTATATGACAAAACTCGATGCCGACAATTCCAAAGTAGCAACTGGTGAGGTCAATATTTTTGAACTAACGGAAGAAATTGTCACCAGATTCCATGTGGTAGCAGCGGAAAAAGATATTTTGATTGAAAATAATATCGATTCAGAGATGAATCTGCGGTTGCGAGAAGATCACGTGTTTATGATTTTTTCAAACCTCATTGCCAATGCACTTCGTTATGCCGATAGTTCTATCAAAATCAGTGGAGATTTCATAGAAAATTCTTCGGGCAAAGTAGCAGTAATCAAAGTTTGCGATGATGGCGAAGGTTTTGCTCAAGAAGAAATTTCGAGAGTTTTCGACCGATTTTTCAAAGGGGATAAGGGGCTGTCGGGTCTTGGGCTATCAATTGTAAAAGGAATTGTCGATAGCAACGGAGGAAAAGTTTCTGCGTTTAACAAAGAAAATAGCGGAGCTTGCATTCATATCGAATTTCCAATATAATACTAGCGCAAAGAGTAATTTTTTTGTATAATATTCTACGGATTGATATTCGAGAGAAATCAAATCGATGTGTTAATTTTTTTTTGGAGCAAACGACATTCGTAAGAAGTCGGAATGGAGGAGAAAAATGAATACAAACACCAATGAAACTCGTGCTCGTGAATCCAGCAGAACGAGAAAAATTGCGATCACTGGAATTTTGGGTGCAATCACCATCATGCTTGGGGTAACACCATTTGGCTTTATTCCGCTGGGGATATTCAGCGTGACGACAATTCACATTCCTGTGATTATCGCAGCGATTTTGGAAGGACCGATTGTTGGCGGCTTGGTTGGGCTGATTTTTGGACTCACTTCGCTCATTCAGCATTTGACCGCACCAAAACCAATCTCGTTTATCTTTTGGAATCCAATGATATCTGTTTTTCCAAGAGTGATGATTGGGGTTTTGAGCTATTTCTTTTTTGTGCTCGTTCTTAAGGCAACAAAAAAAGAAAGAATTACCTATATGCTAACTGGTGCGTTTGGGACTTTTGTCAATACTTTTTTGGTACTCGGCGGTGCGTATGTTTTTTACGCCAAAGATTTGGTCGAAAAGTTTCAGCTCAGCGATGGTGCGAGCGTGTTTTTATTTGGTATCGCAGCGAAAAATGGAATCCCAGAAATGATTTTTTCTGCGTTGATTACGCTTTCGGTTGTAAGCGCTGTGAAAAAAATTAGAAAATAGATGGAGAAGAAATGCTACTAGTTTTAGATGTTGGAAATACAAATATTGTAATCGGTGTTTTCAAGGGGAAAAACCTGATTAATAGCTATCGAATCGGAACCAATATGAAGGCGACTTCCGATGAGTATTACGCAACGATTGCGCAGTTGCTCAAGATGGATGATGTGCTTGCATCGGAAATTGAAGATGTGATTATTTCTTCGGTTGTTCCAGAGGTAATGCACTCGCTAGAAAATTTTGTCTACAAATATATTGGCAAAAATCCAATGGTCGTTGGACCAGGAATCAAGACAGGCATCAACATAAAGTATGAATCGCCATCCCAAGTGGGAGCGGATCGAATCGTCAATGCGGT
>JBHBDS010000088.1:0-5874 GCA_041784625.1 Filifactoraceae bacterium | reverse complement strand
TTACTCGCTCAAGGACGATCATGTCAAGACGATTCTCGAAATCGGGATGGAACATATTCAGGAGTAAAGATGGAATTGGATAAAGTGACCAAGCAGGTCGAAAAAGGTGGCTGAGGCTGCGGCTCGACGATGAGGAGTATTCTCATTCTGAAACAAGCGAAAAAGGCAAAACAAAAAGCGAAGTCAGTTGGAAAAACGACAGACGAAGTGGCAGAAAATGGAGTGGTAGACGATTCTTCGGGAGAAAACTCAAGCGTGCTATCGAATTTATTATGTAAGATCAAAAAAGCCTGGGACGGAGAGTAGCGCAACGCAAAAATATTTGGTGCTGAGAAAAGTGTAGTTCCTAGGGAATAATGTTTCAGACATTTGACAGCAGAAAATTATGATACAAAAAAGTTCTAACGAGCAAAAATTATTTTATTAAGAAAAACGAAGTGATAATTTCGTCGGATTACCAAGGAGGAAAATATGGAAACTTTGGCAAAAAAAGGATGTTGTGGAAATCATTCGCATGATCACAAACATGGTCACGAGGGCTGTTGTGGAGCGCACAAGCATGTGGACGCTGTGGTGCAGTCGCAACCAGTAGAGGCGGAAAGCTGTGGCTGCAGCGAAAAATCGGGCGGCGACGACGGCGAAGATGGACCCGAACATCAGCTAAATGCAGTTTGTGAATGTAGCGATCAATCGGATGATCACGATCACACACACCACGACCACAATCATACCGAATCGAATTGCTGTGGGCATGAGCATAGCGAAGGACAAAATCATCATTCATCACAAAAAGCAGTTGTGAAAAGCAGTTCTTCAGGTTGCGGATGTGGTTGCGATGTTACGATGAAAGATATCTTTGCAGAGCGTGACAGTGCACGCCAAAAAAGTATGTATGAGCACGCACATGGTGACGGCTGTGGACATGACCATGATCATCACCACGATCACAACCTCGATCATCACCACGATCATCACGAACATTCTCACGATGACTGCGGTTGCGGCCACGATCATCACGAGCTGTCGCCGATGGCAAAAGTTCTCGCTGCACTTGGTTTTGAACCAGCGCACGACCATTCGCACGATCACGGCGAGGAAGGCTGTGGCTGCGGTCACGACCATGCAGCGGTGAATGTCGATCATTTGGCGCTCGCATTGCTCAGCTTTTTTATCGGAATCGGCGCAGAAAAGCTCGACGTTTCGATTGCAGGGCTTTCGTCAAGCTGGGTTGTGATCATTCTTATGATGATTTCATACCTATTGGCAGGGCACAAAACGATTCTCATTGCGTTTAAGAATATCACCAAGGGCGAAATCTTTGACGAAAACTTTTTGATGACGATTGCTACAGCGGGCGCAATTGGCATTGGCGAGTTTCCTGAGGCGGCGGCAGTAATGCTGTTCTACCAAGTGGGCGAATATTTCCAAGGCAGAGCGGTTGCGAGATCACGTCGCTCGATTTCGGAATTGATGGACATTCGACCAGATTTTGCGAACAAAAAAGAAAACGGCAGCATCAAAGTGGTTTCACCAGAGTCGCTTCGAGTGGGCGATCTCATCGTAATCAAAAGTGGCGAAAAAGTTCCCGTGGACTGCGTGATTGTGGACGGACGAACCACGATCGATAGCTCGGCGCTGACTGGCGAGTCGATTCCTGTCGAAAAAACAACCGACGAAAAATTGCTCAGCGGCTCGATCAACCTCACAGGGCTTGTGACAGCAAGGGTCGAAAAAGAATTTGGCGAGTCAACCGTAAGCAAAATCCTCGAGCTCGTACAAAATGCGAGCGAAAAAAAATCGGAACAAGAACGATTTATTACGAGATTTGCTCGTTACTATACACCGATTGTTGTGCTGCTTGCCGTATTGATCACGGCGATTCCTCCACTGTTTTTTGAAGAGCCTTTTGCAAAATGGTTCGCAAGAGCGTTGATTTTCTTGGTCATCTCTTGTCCATGTGCGCTGGTGATTTCGGTTCCGCTCAGCTTCTTTGCAGGAATTGGTGGCGCATCCAAAAAAGGCGTATTGTTCAAAGGTTCGAGTTATATGGAACAGCTTTCGCAGGTGCAATCGATTTTGTTTGACAAGACGGGCACATTGACCAAAGGGACTTTTGAGGTGGCAGAAATTTCGCCAGCGGATGGGATCAGCCCAGAAGAGTTGCTTGAGATTGCGGCATATGCAGAGAGTAATTCCAACCATCCGATTGCAAAATCCATCGTGCGCAGTTACCTAAGCAAGGGCGCAGATTTTGACAGCGCAAGAATTTCTTCTGTAGAAGAAATCTCAGGAAACGGAGTGCGTGCGATTCTCGATGGCAAAACGATTCTTGCGGGCAATGCAAGGCTAATGGCAAGCGAGGGAATAACCGCTCCAGCAGTAGAGTCCACAGCGGTCTATCTCGCTCAGGATGCAAAATATATCGGCTGCATCACGATTGAAGATGCACTCAAGACCGATGCGACGGAAGCGATTGCTAAGCTAAACAAAATGGGAATCGAGACGACCATCCTTACTGGAGACAATCAAGGCATTGCGCAAAAAGTTGCGTCACAACTTGGCGTGAGCAGATTTTTTGCTGAACTTCTTCCGCAAAATAAGGTGGAAAAAACCGAAGAAGAACTCAAGCGATTTGAAAATTCGTCAAGCAGAGTGGCATTTGTCGGCGATGGAATCAACGACGCACCCGTGCTTGCTCGTGCAGATGTCGGAATTGCGATGGGCGGCATCGGATCGGATGCAGCGATTGAGGCGGCAGATGTGGTGATTATGACCGACGAGCCGTCCAAGATTGCGGATGCGATTGCGATTTCCAAAAAGACCATCTCCGTGGCAACACAGAATATTTGGTTCGCGCTCGGTGTCAAGGTGATCGTGATGGTGCTCGGCGTGGTCGGCATTGCGAATATGTGGCTCGCAGTTTTTGCCGATGTTGGCGTATCGTTCCTCGCAATACTCAATGCAATGCGAGCGTATCGAGTGGAATAGTTTTTATAGAAAGTCTGTACTGGATAAGAGTACGGACTTTTTTGTTACAGCGAGATTTTTGCAAATGATGACAGAAGAGATGGTGCAGAGTGGATGAGGGGGTTGATTTATCTTTTCTCGAGGTTTAGAATAAAAATAGAAATGATAAAAGGGGAATTACGAATGCAAGATTGTAAGCGAGCTGCACGCTAGAGATTTTCTTACAAAAATTTTGAAAGAATAGTATACAAAATCTTTGCGTTGTGCTATTATAATAGTACAGTAAGGAGGAATTATGAAACAAAAAATAATAAAACTCGCAGCAATTTCTTCGGCGGCAATCATTCTTGCGTCGCCGCTGACCACTTTTGCATCGCCAAGATATTATTCGAGCACGAGTGCTAGCAATTCGACAACAAGTACGAAGACAGAAGCTCCAAAAAATATTCTCACGATCAAACGAGCGATCGACTCGGCAATCAGTAACAACATCAACCTCAAAAAATATGAGATTCAGCGAGAGACTTTGGTCAAAGAGATCGATGGCAACTCGGATAGCTACCAGAGTATTTTTAAGCAACAAGAATACTTACAGTCACAGCTAGCGAATTTGCCAGAAGGCTCTGCAGAATATGAAAAAGCAAAAGCGGAGATGGAATCTGCGTTCAACAAACAGATGGCAGCCAATGATGTGACGATGGCAAGACTCGTCAATCAGCGTGGCGTGGTCGATCTGAGCAAAGTAATGGAGCGTGAGGGCGTGATCATCTCCGTCAACCGACTCTTCACCAGCATTCAGCAGAAACAGAAAGACATCGAGATTCTGAACAAAAAAATTGCGCAGGATCAAAAAAATTATGCGCTATACGAAAAACAATACGAACTTGGCAAGATTTCACATTCCAAACTCAAGGAATACAATCTCGATTTGACGAAAAACAAAAATGAGCTATTGATAGCACAGAGTAAATTGCAAACCTACTTCAACGAGCTCGAAAATTTGACGCAGATTTCCAATCTCCAGCGTGACTATACGCTTGAAAATTTGGCGACGGAGTACAAACCAATCGAACTTTCACCAGCAAGCCAAAAAGCACAGCAAGAACGTGCGGCAGACTACAGCTTGCAGGTGATTTCCAAGGTGGCGAATACCAAAATTCAAGAATCGCTGTACCAAAATTATCCATATATCAGCGAAGCAGGAACGAATTATGCAAAACTTTCCGACGAGCGATACATCGCTCAGCTGGAAGAAAGCCAATCCAAACGAGATGCCAAGTATAATGCGCAGACAAAATACAACAATCTGCAAGAACTGCAACTGAGCATCCAAATTGCACAAAACGAAATCACCAAACTTGAAAATCAGCTCAAAGATCTCAAGAGCAAGTATGACCTCGGGCTCATTTCCAAAAATGTGTACGACAACTCGCTCTTTGGACTTGATGAGGCGAAAAATAATCTCGAGTCACTCAAAGTGCAACATTATCAACTCAGAATCCTCTACGAAAATGCGTATTTTGCAGGACAATAAACAAAACAAAAGCAGCGTCCACACGGGCGCTGCTTTTTCGCTAAAAGTTCAAGAACTTCACTTGCAATTTGTAAATCAGAGCGCCCATCACCATATTTGCTGCTGCAGTTGGGAGAACAATACCGACCACGAGTGCGCCAAAAGGAGCTGGCAATCCTGCGAGCATCAGCGCTGTACCAAGGAACACCAATCCGCTCACCACGGTACCGACAAAAGAAATGATGGCAAACACGAGAACTTTTGCGCTTGCGCCAAGGCTCTCTGGTATCATGCGAACCATAAAATACACAGCGGTTGCCGAAATGATTTTGTCAAAAATCGACGGAATCTGTCCGCCTGGAAAACCTGTGGTAAGAGCTGCGACAATACCAGCCACCACTCCAGCAGTCAGCGCATTTTTGTAATTGCCGCCCGCAATCACGGCGACAAAAAGACAGGCAAGCAAAAAGTCCGGCTTGATTCCAAAAAACAGCGGTGGTGTCACCGAGTGTAGCACGAAGCCAATTGCAATCATAATTGCAGATAATGCCAAAGTTTTTGTTTCCAATTTTTTTGCTGCCATCTCACCAGATACCGTCATACTCGAATTCATCTTTTTCATTTTGTCCCTCGACTTTCTCATTATGTAATAAAAACAAAAAAGCGAGCATCATCCCTCATAAGGAACGATTACTCGCGGTGCCATCCTTTTTCGATCATAAACAAAAATAACTGCAAACGCAGTTAATATCTGAAAGATCATCTCTCTTCAGGTACTAACATACCCTACCCCTATAAGGTGAGGAACACCTGCACGGCTACTTGCTTCACCGGGCAATCTCACAAGCCCATTCATATAAATTCCACGATCGGCTCGCACCACACGCCGACTCTCTGAACGCTTTGTTCATACTACTTGCTCTTGTTCATCGATTTGTCTTATCATAAACCCGAAAAAAGATTTTGTCAATATTTGCAAAACGAGTAAACATATCATCGCCACAGTTAAAGAAGCCGAGTACACCGCTTTCCATCTAGTGTTAAGGATTCTTGTATTTATTAGCGCAACAATGCCAATACCTAGCGCAAGCAAAGAAGTAACGCACAAGGACACCGTGACGAGTTGCCCTTGAATCTCAGGAAGCAATTTTGTAGTTTCCAGAAAATGTATTAACAGAGCATTGCTGCCAACAATCAATAAAAGAACAACAAAAAAATTTCGCTTGTCACATTGAAACATCATATGCTCATTTCCATTCTCTTTATTCCTAACAGCAAACAATAAGAAAAATTGTGCCAAAATAAAAATGGCATGTTGCAAATAAAGATATTTTAATCGAAACAATTGAAAAAACACGATTAAGCCGAGCGAAAAAACAAGAAAAGCGAAAATA
>JBHBDS010000087.1:0-25821 GCA_041784625.1 Filifactoraceae bacterium | reverse complement strand
AGATATTTTGACAAATGCGGCTTTATTTTTTCGATGATGTTGTTTTTACTATCCATCGGAGAATATGAAATTTCAATTTTGTCAGCGATTTTGCGCACAAGTTCTATTGGAAAGAAAGTGCTGATATTGTAGGGTTTATGAAATGGCATCCATTGACCAAAAGCGCGGTACGTTTTCTTCTCGTTGGAGAGTTTTTCTTCAAAATTTTTGAGTCCGCTGAGAAGTTCTTCAATCTCATTGGTCGAAAATTTTCCAGATTGTACCATTTCGACCATATCATCCACGGATTGCGTAGACAAAATTTCCGTGAGCACTTTGTTATCCAGTGGAATCCCAAGCTCTTCAAAGAATTTTTGCATTTCAATGTCGGAAATCGGCGAGTTTTTTTCTTCATGCGAAGTTTTTTTCTCCATCGATTTTTTGAGCTCGGAAAAATCCATGATATTATCTTTATCTTTCATATCGTTCCTTTTTCTGAAAGTTTTTGTATAAAACTAATATTTTTCGTTCGCAAGACGAACAATGGCTTCCGCAGAAATTTGCGTACTTCGAATGATTCCATCGATGGTATTGTATTCGTCTGCTTGGTGAATCGGCAACGATTGCCCTGGGAATTCTACACCAAAAGCCACCATATTCTTGAATGCTTTGGCATAAGTTCCTCCACCAAGTGCAACCGCTTCAGAATCATCTCCTGTCTTTTCACGATAAACTGCCATCAGATTACGAATCAGTGGAGAATCCTTCGGCACATAATGTGGTTTTGCATGACTGGTTAGTTGAGCTTCGATACCATATTCTGCCGCAGCATTTTGGATCATATCGATGCATGGCTGAGCATCCATCGTCACTGGATAGCGAATATCCAACGTAAAACTTACTTTCCCTTCTTCAAAAGCAACCATTCCGATGCTGAGTGTGATTTCTCCAGATTCTTCATCCGAAAAATTCACGCCCATCGTTTTTCCGTTGGTTTCAAAATTGAATTTCTCATTGACAAATTTTGCAACGTCAAATAAATCTCCCGAAAGATTATGCTGTGCAAGTTCTTTACAAAGCAACATAAACGCATTTTCTCCAAGGTGCGGCGTGCTGGCATGTGCAGGCTTTCCATCTACGGTGATTCGATGTTGATCGTCGCCAAGTGCTACGGAGTTTTCCAGGATATTTGATTTGGATTGATACACCATTTTTACTTGCTGTGTGACTACATTTTCAGCGACACCACCACTCAGCTCGATGAGTTTGAAATCTGGATTTTGCGCAATATTTTTGGAGAAAGTATATCCCAATCGTCCTTTTTCTGCAAAAACTGCCGGATAATCTGCATCTGGAGTAAAACCTGCAACAGGAAGTTCTTGTCCTGATTTTGTGTAATGATATACGCAATCGAATCCACTCTCTTCGTCTGTTCCAAAAATCACACGGATACGGCGATTGATTTTGATTCCAAGCTCTTTAATCGCTTTAAGGATATATAAAGAAGCAATCGTCGGACCTTTATTGTCGGTCACACCACGACCATAAACTTTATCTCCAACGATTTCTCCCAGTGGATTCTTCGTCCAACCGTCCCCAAGTGGAACAACATCTAGATGGCCGAGAATCGCAACCATTTCGTCTCCCTCTCCGATTTCTGCGTACCCAATTTTGTTGTCCACATTAACCGCTTTGAGTCCGAGCTTTTCACTTTGTGCGATTGCATCAAGAAGCGCCGCTTTTGGACCTACTCCATATGGTGCGCCTTCCGCCGCCTCTCCTTTTACGCTCTCAATTGCAACACTTTGCAAAATCGCTTGAATTATTTCTTCTTTCATCTCTTCGATACGATTTTCTAATGCTTGATTCATACATCCTCTTTTCTACAAATATTTTAGTGCCAAATCCACATCGGACTCGGTATCAATATATTCACTTCCACGTTTTTGCCTTGTTTCTCGCCCTTTTCCCAAGAGCAACACCAGAGTTGGTTCATCAAATTTATCCAGTGATTTTTTCACTGCCAATTCACGATCCATTTCTATTTCAGCTTTGGATTTGTCCGAAATATTGTCGTAAATTTCGGTGCAAATTTTTTCGAGTGGCTCTTCTCCATGATCCTCTTCGGTAATATAGATAAAGTCCGAGAATTTTTCAGCGACTTGTGGCAACTCTTGTCTTCTTTTGAGTGCTTTTTTCCCTGGACAGCCAAAAATGGTGATGATTCGATATTTGGAATAATTTTTTTCAACGGAATCAAACAATGCCTCATAACTCAGTTTGTTGTGTGCATAATCCACAATCACGATGTTGGAATTTTTTTCTGAGCGGAATAATTCCATTCGACCGCTGGCTCTCGCTTTTTCCAATCCTGTGCAAATAAACTCACTTGGAATATCCAGTTCGTGACAAACAATCGCAGCCGCTGCGGCATTTTGGATGTTAAAATCACCTGGCATCGTGATACCGAGCGATCCAATCTGATCAAGCGAAAAAGTTTGTTTGTTTTCCTCGGTGATAACATCTGAAATCCTGTAGTATGGCATGTGATTATTTTTTGAAACATTGCCATAGTAGATCGCTTTGGGATGTTGAATTGGTAATTCTTCGTGAACAACAACTTTTTTGCTACAATCAAAAATCTTCAGTTTGGATTCATAGTAATCGTCAAAAGAGTGATGCTCGATATTGCTGATATGATCCTCTCCAATGTTCAAAAAACATCCTATTGTAAATTCAATTCCAAAAACACGCTTGTATTTTAGCGCCTGACTGGAGACTTCCATCACACAGTATTTGCAATTGTTTTTTTTCATCTCATAGAACCACCGATGAAGAACAATGGGTTCTTGTGTTGTAAGATGCGATTCTTCTGTCACTTTGCCATCAAAATTTTCGATGGAAGAAAGAATCCCACAGAAAAATGGCGTGTTGCTTAAATATTCATCGAGAATCGACTTGATCATATAAGCAGTCGTCGACTTGCCCTTTGTCCCCGTAATGCCGATCAGCGTGATGTCTTTCCATGCATCTTCATAAAATTTGGATGCAGTAATTGCCATCGCCTCACGAATGTCTTGCACCAAGATGTAATTGCCAAATTCCAGTAAATCTTCTCGCTCCGTCACATACACTGTTGCACCTTCTGAGAGAGCCATTGTCAGATATTCTTTTTTGAAATTGTTTCCCTTGCAAAAAAATAAAGTGTTGTTCTTTACATCCAAAGAAGTATCAGAAACATATTCAATTCCAAAGAGATCATCCTCCGAAATATTTGTCTTTACCAATAAATTTGTATCGTCAAGCCACTTGAGAATTTCTCTGATATTGCAAGCCATAGCACCTACTCCTTTGTAAGTTTTCCTCCGCAAAGTTCAATACATTTTCGAGCCAATATTTTTTGAGGGTCAATAAATAAATCGGAAAGTTTTTTGATTTCTCCATAATATGAAAGCTCTGTGCAGCCTAAGATAATCGCCTCGACACATTGCATTTTTAATTCGTTGGCGATGGAATCAAACATTTTTTCATCGACCGATTTTCCTTTTTTCACTTGGTCGTAGATGATTCTCATTACATTTTGCTGCATCTCCTCGCTTGGGAGAACAACTTTTATCCCTGCATTTTCTAATTTACTTGTATAAATCTTTCTTTGAACCGTGCCATCCGTCGCCATCAATCCCACTTTGGAGATTTTGTTCTTTTGGAGAAATTCCACCGTGGTATCAATCATCGAAACAATGGGGATCGACGCATTTTCTCCAAGTTGATCGATAAACAAATGGGACGTGTTGCAGGTCAAAACTACAAAATCAGCACCGATTGTCGCCAGTTTTTCAATATCTTTTTGAAGAAGTTCAATAATCTTCGCCGAATCGTCATTTAGAATCGCAGTTGTGCGATCTGGAATCGACGCATGACTGAGCAAGATCAAATCGATATGATCTTGATCTTTTTCCGCAATCGTATTTTCGATTAGCAGATTATAGAAACCAGCCGAGGCTTGCGGTCCCATTCCGCCGATAATGCCGAGCGTTTTAGTGCTCATACCGGTTTCCTCCATAATATTTTTTGAATTTTGCATAATGCGATAGCAGATTTTTTGTGATGCGAAGTCTTCGAACTAGATTTTTGTCCTTAGCGTAAAGCAAAGGATTGGCACAGTTGCCCGAAGCAATGAGGTTTTTCATTTCTTTTCGGTATTTTTCTTGTACAATATACTTGAATGCAACTCCTTTTGGCACAACCATCCAGAGCTTGCTCGTGTTGACAATCTCAAAATTCTTGGTATCTTTTTTGTAAATATAGTCCTCTACCAAAATTTTTGCGAGATTTTTGCCCGAGTGTGTGACGTAGTAATTGCTTCGTCCTTGTCTTGGGTTCAGCTCAAATGCTTTATATTTTCCATCTCTTTTGTCGAATTTAATATCAAAATTTGAAAATCCAACATACCCCAATCGCTCGAGAAGATTTTGATATTTTTTACAAAGCTCCTCGTTGTATTCGTTGAGGATCACGGCATGATTCCCAATTCCTTTTGGCGTATGTTCTTCCAGCAACACATGTCCGAGTGCCATCATTCGCACCTTAGCATCTTTTCCCGAGTAACAAGTGAGGACTCGCATGTTGGTATCATTTCCAGGGATAAATTCTTGGATGATGATGCTTTTTTGATAGCCTGAGGCAAAAATTTTACCAACTGTTTCTTTGAGCGCCTCCAAGCTATCGACAATAAATACTTTTTCTTGTCCTTCGAATGGAAATCTCCAGTATTCCACCGAGTCCGCCGCCTTGATCACATATGGCGCCTCAAATTGCAAATCAATCCCATCCTCTGGATTAACGACATAGGTCGCAGGATAATCGATTCCAAATTCTTCGCAGAGTTTATAAAAGTTTTCTTTGTTGGTAAGCGGTTCAATACGATCAAAACTCATATACGGCGCAATAACATTACTCTCCAAACGATCCAAATTGCTGCTGATTACCTCGACATAATTATCACCGCAGCCAACCAGCAATATAGTTTTGTCGATATGCTCCCTTGCAAACTGATTTACTTTTTCCAAAAAAACACTTTGTGTGTCAATCTTTGTATCGCTCATCAAAGTCAAAATATCGCTATCCTGACAAGGTCCACTGATTGTTTTGCAAAACACAAAAGATTTTTTGTTATATTCATCATAGAAAGCTCTCGCCATGCTGTACACATTAATATCATTTCCCATCAACACAGGGATAAAGTCTTTACTCATACGATCTCCTAAATTTTTTATCATTCTTTATAATTATAGCACGCAACAATTGTTTGTAACAGAATATTTTTAGCTTTGTTGATGCAAAATTCGATATTTCTGTACGGTCAATATATCATCACTTCACGATTTTGGATGAAAAATACTCTACAACCCACTCCATTAGTACAATACAATGCAGCAGTTTTCCATTTCATCCACAAGAAAAAATAATAGCATTGGAGTGAGCACGGGTTTTACCACCTATCCTTTGTGCATACAAAAGCAGCAGAAAAATTCCGCTGCTCGGTTTATTTCGATTCATTTTTTATTTGTAATGCGATTTCATACGCACGATTTTTGGAAATTCCAGTTTTTTGTATCAGTTCTTTGGACAATTGCTTAGAAGTTTTGCCCTCCGACATCCCTTTTGCTATCTGTATCAAATCTTGCTCTGTCATTTCATGATTTAACTCTTCTCCACGCTGAATTATGATGACAAGCTCTCCTTGAATATCTTGCTGCTTTTCGATCGCTTCATTCACTGTCGTATGAATGTACTCTTCAAATCTTTTGCTCAGTTCTCGACAGATTACGATGTTTCGGTCGCCCAAAGTCGCCATCAAATCCTCGAGGAGTTTTGCAAAGCGATGCGGCGATTCATAGAGCACAAGCTCTGCCTTCACCGAAGCATATCGATTCAAAATCTCTTTGCGCTCAGACTGCTTTCTTGGCAGAAAACCAAGGAATACAAATTCATCCTGACACATTCCCGATCCCACCAATGCGGTAATCAATGCAGATGGTCCTGGCAAAATCGTATACTCCACATTATTTTTGATTGCTTCTTGTATGAGCTGTTGTCCTGGATCTTGAATACCTGGCATCCCTGCATCTGAAACGAGCGCAATATTTTTTCCTGCTTTCAGATCATCAATGATATGATTTTTTTTATGAAATTCAGAATGCTCGTTCATGCTGATAAGTTTCTTTTTGATTTCGTAATGATTGAGAAGTTTGATTGTTCTTCTGGTATCTTCACACAGGATATAATCCACTTCTTGAAAGATTCTCAGCGTGCGAAGTGTAATATCCTCCAAATTGCCAAGAGGAGTTGCGCATACATAGAGCATTATTCTTCTCCTAATAATTGTTGTTGATATATCGTATGGATCATCTCAGAATACTCGCCATTTGATTCATATACAAATAGCGGCTCTCGATATTTTAGCCCCGACTTGCCCTGCTTGGTGTAACGAATCAAAATTAGATTCGGTGCTTTGGTACTACTTGGATGTATGAACTGAATCTCTTTTGGCTCAAGCTGATATTTTCTCGCTTCTTCGATGAGTTCTGTCAACCTTTCCGGTTTGTGTATCAGAAAAAAACTTTTTTGTGGTTTTAGCAAATACGACGCACTTTCAAAAATATCTTTGAGCGTGATCGCAATCTCGTGCCGTGAAATATGCTTTTTCCTATTTGGCGAGGCCAAGGTATCCACTTTGAAATACGGCGGGTTGGAAGTCACAAAATCAAAGGAATGTTTTTCGAAATGCGTTGAAATCTCTTTGATGTCGATATTTTTGAACTCCAAACGATCTTGCAAATTGTTGAGCTCCGCAGAGCGAGCGGACATTTCGCAAACATCAGGCTGTATCTCGACACCGATAATTTTTTTTGCTTTGGATTTGGCAGCAATGATGGTCGGGATAATTCCTGTTCCGCTACCCAAATCCACACCAATATCTCCCGAGGATATTTTTACAAAATTCGCCAGCAGTACTGCGTCAATCCCGAATTTGAACCCATCACTCGCTTGAATAATTTTGTAATTTTTTATCCCAAGCAAATCAACCGTTTCATTTGGATGCACAATCAATCTTCCAGCTCCTTTAGTTCCTTTTCTAGTGCACGATCGATTTTTTCATTGTTTCTTCTCGCATATTTTAGGACTTCAATCTCACTGACTTTGAATCTTTTGAGCGTCGTATTGTCATTTTGATCCGAAATTTGCACTTTTACTTCTTCCGTAAGAACATATACGTCGAGAACTTTTCCTGTGCCATCTGGTGTTTTGACTTTACTTCCCACATTTGGCAAAATCGAAAGCGCTTCTTCATAGTTTTTGTGCTCATAATTTAGGCAACAGAACAATCTGCCGCAAATCCCCGAAATTTTTGTTGGATTCAGCGAGAGATTCTGATCCTTTGCCATCTTGATCGAAACCGAGTGGAAATCACCAAGCCACGAGGAGCAGCACAGCGGTCTTCCGCAACATCCGAGTCCGCCGAGATTTTTAGCCTCGTCACGCACTCCGATTTGTCGAAGTTCAATTCTTGTTCGAAATACGGACGCCAAATCCTTTACGAGCTCACGGAAATCAATTCTTCCATCCGCTGTAAAATAAAAAATTAGCTTGTTGCGATCCAATGTGTATTCTGTTCCGATCAGAATCATCTCCAGATTGTTGTCCGCTGCTTTTGTCTTGAAAATTTCTCCCGCTTTTTCAGCAAGTTCTTTGTTTTCCTCGTAGTTTTTGATGTCATCCTTGGTCGCAGAGCGCAACACCGATTTGAGCGGCGCAACGATATGATCTTCCTTGACATCTCGATTGGCAATGGCAATGGTTCCCATTTCAATGCCGCGTGCCGTCTCAACCACCACTTGTTCGTTCAACTCATATTGCTTCTGTTCTGGAGAAAAATAATAGATTTTCCCCGCTTTTTTGAAACGAACTCCTACAATATTTATACTCATCATTCCTCCAATAATTTATATATCAACAAGTCCGTACAGAGGTCTTTATTTACGTTTGCCTCAATACTTTTTGCATATTTCAAAATCAATTGATTTGCTTTCGTTTGGTCAAGAATATTTTTTAATGTATCTGCATCCGAAAGCGTTTGATACCATTGACTAGGCTCTTTTTGCTCGAGCAGCTCGAAATAATATTTGAGCTTGTCGGATTTTTTCTCAAAAGCTCTTCCTAGTTCTACCTCATCCGAATCAGTTCGCTCTTGAAAAAATTCATGATAGGCTCTTGATACAATGGTATCCAAAATCCCCGATACCGAGTTACAGATAGCGATAATAATTTTGTTTTCACCGAGCTCTTCCAATGATTTTAGCAAAATATTTTGAGCAATGGGATCAATCTGCTCAAAATCGTAAAATAGAAAAATATCCAATTCAAAAGATTTTTTGAGCAATTCTGCGACCAATTCTCTTGCATGATCCGCCTTAAACTCCGCTCCTTCTATTTTGAAAAAAGAGCATGAACTATTTTGAGAAAAATATTCTTCAATCTCTGTAGCGAGAATCTCTCTTTGCCCTTCCAGCAGATAAAAATGTGATTGGGAACCGAAGATGTCTGCAATTTTGTTATAGATCGTAGATTCTTTCATCAATCGCCTCGATTATTTCTTTCTGAATCTGTTCGACAGACTTTAGCTCATTATTTTCCGTACAGTCAATTTGTATCCAGTCAAGTTGTTTTGCAATTTCCAGCGCATTTTGGTGCGTTTTTCTGAGATAATCTACATCCGATTCATGAATGTCTTTTTTTTCATCGCCAGAGATTTTGTTCGCTCGGTTCTTCATCAGTTTATTGGACACTTCAAATGGCACATTCAAAAATATCGTCAAATCTGGCTTTGGGAGTCCTAATATGCCATATTCCAATTCAAAAAGCCAATCCAAAAACGCTTGTCTTTTCGAATCGTCTTCAATTTTTGACGCTTGGTGAATCGCATTGGAAGTTACGTATCGATCCGCAACAATAATTTGCTTCTTCTGATATGCTTCTTTCCATTTCAAATTATACGATGCAAAACGATCGCAGGCAAAAAATATAGATGCAGCTTTGGGATTCACCGCATCAGGTGAATCGCCAAAGCTTCCATTAAGATACATTTTAACTAAAAACGATGAATCGCTGGAGTAATCTGGAAAAGTTATCCATTGTGCCTTTTGCCCTTTGCCAAAAAAGTGTTGGCACAGCAATTTGGATTGCGTTTCTTTTCCTGAGGCATCCGAGCCTTCAATACATATTAGCATAGTTTTCATCCTTATTTATAGATTATTTCATCAATATCAACAATCTTGTTGATGTCGACCAGCGCAGATTTTACCAGCGCGAGTCGGTTGTTTTTGATTGCCTCATCCTTGTGCATAATCATCACATTGTCGAATAATTGATCGATCGGAGACGCAAAATTTTCGATGAGAACCAATGCATCAAGATATTTTCCATCACTCAAGAAAGAACGGATGCTTGATTGATGTTTTTTAACTTCTTCATGCAAAAGTTTTTCTGATTCATGCTCAAAAAGGTCTTCGCTCACTGCAGCACTTGTTTCGTGTTTCATTAAATTGTTTCCTCGAAGGAGCGACGTGAGCACCACCGATTTGTCCTCCTTGAGCCAGCTGTCAACCGCTTGCGCAATTTCAACAATTCGATACACTGGAGTATCAAGATGATTCTTTAATCCATTGACGATATCGTAGCGAATCCCTTGATCCAGTAGAATATTTCGAAGTCGTAGCATCATAAACGAGAGAAGATTTTCTTTTGCCTCTGCCGACACCTCAAATGGATAGCAGCTACATGCCAATTCCACGAGCTCTGCAATGCTTAGATTTAATTTGCGCTCAATCATTGTCGAAAGCACGCCAATCGCTTGTCGTCTCAGCGCATATGGATCCTGGGAGCCAGTTGGTTGTATTCCAATCGAGAAAAATCCCGAAATCGTATCCATTTTATCAGCAAGGGATAGTGCAATGCCTTCTGGAGATTTTGCAATCTCATCTTCCGCATTTCGAGGAAGATAATGCTCAAAAATTCCATCGGCAACTTCCGAAGGCTCACCTGATAAAGTCGCATAATAGCGACCCATAATTCCCTGAAGTTCTCCAAACTCAAAAACCATTTGCGTCGTCAAGTCCGCTTTTGCAAGCAGAGCTGTTCTTGATATAAATTCTTTTCTGAAGTCCAATTTATTTGCAATTGAAAGCGCAAGATTGTTGATTCGATCCACTTTGTCACGCATCGTACCCAATTTTTGGTGAAATACAATCGTCTCAAGATTTGGAACAAAATCTTCCAATGGTTTTTTCGTATCTTCTTCATAGAAGAATAGCGCATCTTTTAGTCTGGCATCCAGAACTTTTTGATTGCCTTTTCGAACATTGTCAATCATGTACGAGTCGCCGTTACGCACGGTAATGAAGTGTGGCATCAGTTCTCCCTCAGAATTGATCACCGGGAAATATCGCTGGTGATTTTTCATCGGAGTAATAACTGCCTCTTTCGGAAGTTTCAAGTAATCGGAGTCGAAATTGCCGTAGAATGCTGTCGGATATTCTACGATAAAGTTTACTTCATCTAGAATTTCTTCATCGATGATCGCCTCTCCGCCCAAAGTTTTTGCCACTTCAATCACTTGCTCTTTAATCAAATTCTTTCTTTCGATATGATCTAGAATTACAAAGTTTTCTGCAAGTTTTGTCTTATAGTCTTCAAAATTGTTCACAACAATTTCTGGCGAGCCTAGGAATCGATGGCCTTTGGTAACATTGGACGTGTGGATTTCTTCGATATCAAAGTTCATTAGCTCGTCGCCAAAAAATGCGATCAACCAACGAATCGGGCGAATGAATTTGAGATTCTTGTTTCCCCATTTCATCGGTTTAGGGAAATTCATATTGCGAATTACATTTTCAAGAATTGCTTTTACAAAAAGTTTGGTTTCTTTTCCTTGCGAAAAGATGGTGAGATACACATACTCATCGCCGTCAATATTTTTGAAAACAACATTATCTAATTCGCCACCTTTACTTTTGACAAATCCCTGCAACGCTTTGGTTGGATTTCCGTCGGCATCCAGCGCAATTTTTTTCGATGGTCCTTTGAGCTCCTCTTGGAAGTCCGACTGTTTTTCTGCTACATTTTTGATTTGAATCGCAAATCGTCTTGGGGTTGCGTAAGTTTTGATTTCATCAAAAGAAATTCTTTTTGCGCCCAAATCTTTGGTTAGAATATTTTCGATTTCAAGCAGGGCATTGTTGATAAATCGTGCTGGAATTTCCTCTGTACCTATTTCAAAAAATAAATCTCTCGACATACTATTCCCCCTTCTTTAGCAATGGGAATCCCATTTCTGCTCGTTGCTCAACGTATAGTGTTGCGATTCTCTTTGCGATATTTCGGATTTTTGTGATATATACAGCTCTTTGACTCACACCAATGGCGCCTCTTGCATCCAGCAGATTGAATGTGTGACAAGCCTTGAGTGTGTAGTCATACGCTGGCATCACAAGCCCTTCTTCAATCAATCGAAGTGCTTCTTTTTCATTAACTTCAAATTGGTTGAAGAGCATTTCTTTGTCAGACACATCAAAGCTGTATACCGAATGCTCGTACTCTGCCATTTTAAATACATCGCCATATTTGATGTCGTCCGTATAGTCGATGTCGTATACATTGTTTTTGTCTTGAAGATACAGTGCAATACGTTCTAGTCCGTACGCTAATTCTGCCGATTCAAGTTCGCAGTCGATTGCACCCACTTGTTGAAAATACGTATATTGCGTAATTTCCATTCCGTCGAGCCAAACTTCCCAGCCGAGACCCCACGCTCCAAAGGTCGGATTCTCCCAGTTGTCTTCTACAAATCGGATATCATGCTCAAGCGGATCAATCCCGATTGCTTTGAGTGAACCGAGATAAAGCTCTTGGATATTATCTGGAGATGGTTTGATGATTACTTGGAATTGATGATGTTGATAGAGACGGTTTGGATTTTCTCCATAACGTGCATCCGCTGGTCTTCGAGATGGCTCAACATAACAAACTTTCCACGGTTCTGGTCCAAGCGCACGCAAAAAAGTTTGCGGATTCAGCGTTCCCGCTCCCTTTTCGCTATCGTATGCTTGCATCATGATGCAGCCTTGGTTCGCCCAATATTCTTGCAGCTTTAGAATCATATTTTGAAAATTCATAATGCCTCCTGTTATCTTGGTGTGATGTCAATGCCATCTTTCCAGATTTTTTCGATATTGTAATAATCTCTTTCTTCGTTTTCAAAAACATGCACGATGATGCTCCCAAAATCGAGTAAAATCCATTTTGCCGAATCGAGTCCTTCTTTCGTCTTTGCTTGATAGCCATTTTTTTCGAGAAATTCTTCCACATGGTCAGCGATTGCTTTTGCTTTTCTCGTATTGTCAGCTCCTGCAATCACAAAATAATCCGCAATGGAAGTAATCCCCTTAATATCAATCATCACAATATCTTCTGCATGCTTCGAATCCATTTCCTGGTAAAGCTCTTGCAACAATTTTTCCATCTATTCGAAATCCTTTCCAATCAGTACCACAATTTCAGGCTCTGAGCTCATAATTTCTTTTGTGCCTTTTTTTACCGTACCGACTTTGATAATATCTTTGATTTTGTTTGCGAGTTCTACATCGTTTTTGTAATAAATAATTGTTTTTTCGTGCGTAAATTCTTTTGCGTTGCCCGATGAATCTGCAATAATATCTTGAATCTTGAGCAAGTCCGAAACTCTTCTTGCTACGCCAGCTTTTCCACTGCCGTTGAGCACAGCAATATCATAGTCATTGATATTTTTCTGAGCCGGTTTTTTTTCGCTGCTTGCATTGGAAGAATTTTGAGAAGCCGCATTATCACTCGATTCAACATTTTGTTCTGCTGGCTCTTCTTTTTTGTAATCGCCCGACAAAAGGTAGGTTAGTTGTTCTGCCATTTTTTCTTTGTCAATCTGCATATAGGAGATTCCGTTGATCATGACAGATTCTGCTGGTAACGTTGCTCTTTCAATCATATCGGTGTCGATCGACATTCCCAGTTTGATCAAACCAAGAATATCCGATGCTTGCAAATCCGTTTCGACATATTGGTAGATCGTATCGACATATTTTGGAATTTTTGTGATTGAACTTGGTGACGCCAATTTCTTGAGCAATGTCACGATAAATTCTTTTTGCGTATTCATTCGGCCATAATCATCATAGCCATTTGTTTTTCTATAGCGAAGCAGCCCCATCGCTTGCTCTCCGTTTAGCATTTGAAGTCCTGGCTCTAGATTGATGTTTAGCGGTGGATCCGATGCCGAATCTTTGTACTTCATTGGAATCGGAACGTTAAATTCAATGCCGCCCAAATCGTCAACGGTCTTAAAAAGCGCCCGATAATCCACTTTGATGTAATGATGGATTGGAATTTTGATAAAGTCTTTGATTGTTGTGAGCGCAAGATCTGTTCCACCATAAGAGTGCGCATGATTGATCTTGTCGTATCGATTTCCAACTTTTACATAACTATCTCGTGGAATTGACAGCAAGAAGCCTGTGTTGGTCACAGGATCCACGCTTAGGACGATAATCGTATCGGTTCTTGTCCCTCTTTGATCTGGGTTGGTTGCGAGGACATCTACCCCGAGAAGGAGTACGTTTACTCTCTCTTTGTAGTTGCTCACATCAAGTTCCGTTACCTTCTCCTCTTCCTTTTTTTCTTCAATGGTTTTTGCTACCACTGGTTTGAGATAAAAATACATCCCTGTTCCCAGTATTGTCGAGAATACCAAAAAGAATACCAAAAAAGTTTTTATTATTTTCTTCGTCATTTTACACCTCTTTATTGAGCAAAAAATTTCTTGCCATCAATGTATTCGGATGGATTTTTTGCTCTTTTCGGATTAAGTAAATAATCGTTTCGTTCAAAATTCTAAGTAATGTGTGATCAAGGTTGACAAATGCTTCTTCCCTCAATTCGTCAACATGGTCGTACGAGCGATTTTCTTCAATCGCATCCGCAACAAAAATAATTTTTTCAACGAGGGACATATTTTCTCTGCCCGTCGTGTGAAAAGAGATTGCATCGAGTACTTCCTCGTCTATTATACCATACTCATGCAAGGCTTGCAGTGCCCCAACTTTTGAGTGCAACAAATTGGTCGATTCGGACTCTATTTCGTCCGCATTTTTGTGATATTTTTCGAGTATCTCTAAGCTTTTTTCTAGGCTCAGCGATTTTGCGATATCATGATAAAGAGCCGCTGTTCTACATTTTGTCACATCTGCATCATAATGCACCGCCAGCTTCTCCGCCATTTTTTCAACGCCCAAAATATGCTGGACTCTTTTGGGTTTTAACTGCTCAGATAGATGTTTTAGTAAATTTTCTCTCGAGCAATTACCTAGGATTTTTGCTTCCATATAGCTGATGCTCCTCAATATACTTTCTTACTTCTGCAGTGATCACATCGCTGTTATCGAGATCGCCATCCGAGTAATCTTGCCGAATATCGGTAGAAGAAACATCTTCCGCAAAAACTTTGATCTGCAGAATGTGCGCGGAATATTTATTTGTCAAATACTCCACCTGCGCATCCAAATCTTCTCTCGAAAATCGACCTGGCCGATAGAATACCACAAAGATCGCCTTATCAAAAATATTCTGCGGATTCTTCCAATTTTCAATGTCAAACAGCGAGTCGGAACCAACAACAAAATACAGTTGATCTTTCGGATATTCCTTAGAAAAATAGTCCAATGTATCCGAGGTATACGACTTGTTCAGCGAGTTTTGATTTTCGACATCCGACACCGAAAAGCCATCAAATTTTTCTACCGCAAGCTGAACCATATTGAATCGGTGCGCAAAATCGGTCACTTGGTTATTATTCTTGTGTGGCGGATTTCCCGTCGGTACGATTATCATCTGATCCAAATCCAGTTCATTTTTTGCAAGCAAGGAAATTCTCAAATGCAATTTATGAATCGGATCAAAAGTCCCGCCAAAAATTCCAATTTTTTTCATATTTATTTTTTTGGCAGAACAATCACTGGATCATTCTTGAATCGTCGATATAACACTACTTTGTTCCCAATGCTCTGGACTGGCTCTGCACGCAAGGCTTTTGCAATCTCATCAATCGTTTCTCTGCTTGATAGTCCCGAATTGTCGAGTAGATTGATTTTGATTAACTCACGAGTATTGAAAGTTTCTTCAATCGATTGGAGCAGCGCAGGCGTGATTCCGTCCTTTCCAATGGTCGTGGTTGGGCTGATATTGTTTGCCAAGCCTCTCAAATATGCTCTTTGTTTACTTGTCAGCATTTTTTCTCCTTTATTAATCAAAAAAGTCAAATTCCAAATCATAAATTTTCACCGTATCGCCGTCGTTGATGCCCATCGCTCGTAATCGGTCGAACACCTTGTATTGCTCCATCGCTCTTTGGAAGAAACGAATGGATTCCATATCTTCAAAGTGAACGGAGTATAGCAATTTCTCGATTGCTACCCCCTCTACATGATAAATTCCGTCTTCCACAAAAATATTGATATCCTCGATATTTCCTTCTGGTAGAATTTCCTTGTACAAATCTTCTTCCGAGAACAATTCAATCTCTTCGGATTCCGCAAGCACTTTCGAAATTTCTATCAATAGATCATCGAGTCCGTTTTTGGTCGCTGCAGAGATAAAAAACACTTTGTGCCCTTTTTCCTGAATGTATATCTTAAATTCTTCGACCATTTCTTCTGAGGCAATATCGATTTTGTTCCCGACGACAATCTGTGGTCTGTGTGCCAATTTATCGTTGAAAAGCAATAGTTCTTGATTTATTTTTTCAAAATCCTCGATAGGATTTCTGCCCTCGATACCAGAAACATCGACAATGTGAACCAGCACTTTGGTTCGTTCGATATGGCGCAAAAAATCATGCCCGAGCCCAATGCCCTCGCTCGCTCCATCAATTAGGCCTGGAATATCCGCTATCACATAATTTTCACCATATTTATTTTCCACCACGCCCAAGTTTGGCGAAAGTGTTGTAAAATGATAATTTGCAATCTTTGGATTTGCCTTAGTGACAACCGAAAGAAATGTCGATTTACCAACATTTGGGAATCCAATGAGCCCGACATCGGCAATCATTTTGAGTTCAAGAACCAGATTTTTTTCTTCGCCTTCTTTTCCTGCTTTCGCAAAACCTGGAGCTTGTCTCGTCGATGTTTTGAAAAAAGCGTTTCCTTTGCCACCTTTACCACCTCGAGCAATGATTGCAACAGAATCTGGTTTTGAAAGATCGGCTAGCACCAAGTTGCTCGCTTCATCTCGAATGACTGTCCCCTGTGGCACACGGATCATCAAATCTTCTCCGTCTTTGCCCGTCATATTTGAACCTTTTCCATTACCGCCTGATTCTGCGCTGTATTTTCTTTTGTATTTGAAATCCATCAGCGTGCGCATATTGGGGTCAACTTGAAAAACAATATTTCCGCCATGCCCTCCGTCGCCGCCATTAGGTCCGCCCGCTGGAACGTAGATTTCTCTGCGAAACGCCACGGCGCCATTTCCGCCATTTCCTGCTTTTACAATAATATGTGCCTTATCTATGAACAAAATTATCCTTCCTCTCCAAACACGATTCGATTCACCGCATGAGCAAATCCACTCTCTTCGTTTGATTTAGTAATGTAATATGCTTTTTCTTTGAGGCGATCATCGCCATTGCCCATCGCAACCGAAAATTTTGCCTCATCGAACATACTGAGATCATTCATCTCGTCACCGATTACAAACAACTCTTCATTTGCGATCGAATAGATTTCTTTTAACTTTTGAAGTCCTGTCCCTTTGGTGATCCCATTGCCCGAGACTTCGATATTAAATTTCCCCGACTGAGAAATGTCGATTCCTTTAACCTCACCAAGGTCATCGATCACTCGCTTCTTCAGATCCAAATCTTCCGTAAACAAAATAAATTTATTAATCCCATTTGCTGGAACAATTTGCTCTCTCAAATCTTCTTGGACAACAATATCGATGAGTTTTCTTTTTGCCGTAGCAAATTTGTCGTGATATGTTTTGGCAGCGTAAGCCAATTTATTCGAAAAAACCGTCGTTTCATTGTAGAAATGATACACCAAATCATACTTACGAAGTTTTTCTACTATATCTTCCGCTATCCGATTATCCAAAGTGTATTGGTACAAAACTTGATTGGTGCTCGGATTTTTGATCAGTGCTCCGTTGCAAGAAATGATTGGAAAATCATTGTCGATATCATCCGCAATCATCGCTGCCGAGCCATAGATTCTTCCCGTGCATAGACAAAAATAAATCCCTGCCGCTCTTAGTCGCTCGATCGCATACAAGTTTTGTTTTGTAATATTTTTTTCTTTATTCAACAGAGTTCCATCGAGATCTGTTACTACCATTTTTATCATAAATCCTCGCTAATAATTCATTTTTTCAAAGGTAAAATGCTCGCCATCTTGCAGAATTTTTGTGACGCCACAATTTTCGATTTTGAATTTCCAAAACAGGGAGCTGTCTTTTACAAGCAGATTAGACAGAATTGCTTGAATCACTCCGCCGTGCGAAAAAATCGTGATGTTATCATTTGGATTTTCTGCACAAATTTTTGAAAATGCTCCATTTACTCGTTCAAAAAAGTTGGAGAATAAATCCCCCTCAGGAAACTGATAATCTCCTTCCGCATGGGACCATTTTTCAAACTCATTGGGGAATTTTTCAATAATTTCTTGAAGCGTATTGTTTTCAAAAAGTCCAAAGTCGATTTCTCGAAGATCTTCGACAATCGTAACATGTTCTGCGATCGCACCAGCAGTTTCGAATGCTCGTGCGCTTGGGGAAGAAAAGACCTTTCCCATTTCTTCTACAGGCAATTTGCTTTGCAATTTTTCTTGAATTTTTTCTTTTGGCTCAACAATTTTGCTATCGGTTACTCCACAAAATCTTCCTTCCAGATTTGCTTGAGTTTTTGCATGTCGTATCAAATAAATTTTTCGCATAATATCATCACCATCATAAATATCGACATCGAAAATGCTTCGCCAATTTCGCATACAGCACCCAGAACATCTCCAGAGATTCCATTGATTTTTGCTGTAACATTCCTCACAAATAGATAGCTTATCAAAATGAGCAAAAGCTGCGTCCCAAAGGATGCAATCAACGTAGTTCGTAGAATCTCAATCGACGAAAAATACCAAAGGATCGTTGCATTGTACACAGAATATACCGTCTGAATCAGCAAAAATTCTACGATATCCATATTCCCGATAAATCCTCTGCCTAGTTTCGATTTGTCGACCGGTCTGCCAAAGTAGCAGGCATTTACGATACAGAGTCTGCCGTAAACTGGAAACAGAAGGACAAAAAATATCAGCGCTTTTTCAATTAACTCATTGACAAAAAATATTTTGGCAAGCAAAATCAGTATGAGCGCAAGAACTCCCATCGCACCGATGCTCGAATCCTTCATGATCTCAATCATTCGATCAGGACTTCGATAGCTTAGTAGTCCATCTGCTGTGTCGGATAGGCCGTCCAAATGGATTCCACCCGTGAGAAAGACCATCGCCATCGTAATCAAAAATGCAACCGTTGCAGATGAAAAAATATGCTGAAATACTACAAAAACAAGAAAAGAAATCCAGCCCATCAGTATCCCAACCACTGGAAAAAATTTGACATTGCCAGCGTCCGAGCGATATTCAAAAGGAATTTTCACTGGGATTCTTGAGATAAAAACAAAATTGCTCAATATATAGTCCAGATTTTTTTTCATAGCTATCCTTTGATCTTGAGCGGGATTCCGCTGATTACAAAATATACATTCTTTGCACTCGATGCGACCAGCTGATTCGCTCTCCCTACAATATCTCGATACAGTCTCGACAGTGCATTTTCAGGAACAATGCCAAGCCCAATCTCGTTTGAAACGATCACTACCTTGCTTGGCAATTCAGCAAATTGCTCGAGCATTTTTTTGATTTGGGCAAGAACTACGATTTCAATTTCCGCTCTTCTTTCCCTCGAAAGATGATCGTAGTCGCTTTCGATCAGAAACATCAAATTAAACACCAGCAACGTAAGACAGTCGAGCAAAATCACATCATGAGCAGATAACTCATTGTCATCGTCAGTAAGCCCATATGGAAGCGCATAATTTGTCCAAATCGACCCGCGACGCTCCTGATGTATCTGCACACGCTGTTTCATTTCGTCATCAAAAGGAATCGCTGTAGCAAAATATGCAGGGTTGGTAGCACGCTCGAGCACATAATCTTCCGCAAATTTGCTCTTGCCCGATCTTGAGCCCCCCGTCACAAAAATTATTTCTGCCATCTACTTCTCCTTCGTCAATTTTTTGTAATACGGACATTCAAGCGAAAGTTCGCATCGATGACACTCTGGTCTGGATGCTTTGCAGGTTCTTCTGCCGTGAAAAATAATGGCATGATGTGCTTTGGTATACATTTTTTTTGGAATTTTGGAAGTTATGTCTTGCTCCACTTTGTCTGGATCAGTATTTTTTGTCAGCCCCAAACGATGCGTCACACGCTTTACATGGGTATCCACCGCAAAAGCTGGCACATCAAATGCATTACTGAGCACGACATTTGCCGTCTTTCTCCCTACACCAGGAAGCTTGGTGAGCTCGTCCATATTTCCAGGAACGACGCCGTCGTAATCCTTCATCAAAATTTTTGCCGTCTGCACAATATTTTCTGCTTTTGAGTTAAAAAAGCCGAGGCTGTTAATATGTTTTTTTACGTCTTCAACATTCGCTTGGCTCAACTTCTCTGCCGTGCCAAAATCTTTGAATAGATTCACCGTTACCTTGTTTACTTGTTTGTCCGTTGTCTGTGCACTGAGCATCGTCGCAATCAAGAGCTCAAATGGATCTTTGTGGTCGAGCTCGCATTCGGCATCGGGATACATCTCGATAATATTATTAATAATTCTTGTGTGTCTATTCATCTTCTACCAACTCTATATTTCTAAGCAAAATCGATTTACCACGCCAAGCAAAATTTCGGTTGCCATATTCTCGCTTAAACTCTTTGTTGCTGAGCGAAACTAAATCTTCCAACTCTATATTATACATCAAATCTTCGCCAAAGTCCTCATTTTCGCAATAAATTATCCGTTGATTTTCAGGACAGACCTGTTGACAAATATCGCATCCGTAAACTTTTTTCCCTTTTTTTAGTAATTCTTTTTCTTCTTCGGTGAGATTTTTCTTTTGTGTTAAATACGACAAACAAATATTCCCGTTTACACCATCGAGCGAGATTGCTTGCGTTGGACAGGCTTTCATACATTTCTTGCACTGGCAACATTTGGATTCATTCGTAGATTTTTCTTCAAATATTTTGTCCGAAACAAGTAGCCCCAAAATTCCATAGCTCCCGTACTGCGGATGTATCGCCAGAGCATTCATCCCTTTTTTGCATAATCCGCTTTGTATTGCAAAAAATCTTTCGTTGAATAATCCATTGTCACATTGCAAATATACTCTGTCGCTTTCTTCAAAAAGCAATTCACGAATCTCCCCGAGATATTCTTTTACAAGAATGTGGTAATCGATGGAAACGGCATGCACCGATAAATTACATTTGCTAGCTCTTTGCAATTTCTTCTCATCTACATACGGCACAAATACGACGAGGATCGATCGAATGTGGAATCCCAGCTTTTTTTCAAGCTCTTCGATAGAATCTATGTCTGCTTCAAACTCATTAAATTGTCCTTTTTGCTTGCGTGTCTCTTGATGTTCTAAGAAAGTTTGATATTTCTCTCGCACTCGCTCAAACGAGATAATTCGATAGTCCAATTTTTTCATAAATATGCAAAAGACCTTTAGACTTCTCTAAAGGTCAAAAAACAATTAGTTATTTTTGCCACAACATTTTTTGTATTTTTTGCCACTGCCACATGGACAATCGTCATTTCTTCCGATTTTATTCTCGTTGACATAGGTTTTTGATTTGTTGTATTCTTTGCGAATTTCTTTTCGGCGCTCCTGTGTCAAAATACTGTCCCATTGTGGTAGCGTAAACAACCATTCTGCTTTTGCATCCAGCATATTGTAGAATAGTTTTTCGAAGTCAATATCTAGTTTTACAACCGTATTTTCTTCCACTTTTTCAATATCAATTTCTGTTTTGAGAGACGAATTGATTCCATCGAGGAAGCCAACCACCGTTAGAACATCTACATCGAATAGTGTTGCCAGTGAGGACAAATCTTTTTCCACCACTTCATCTTTGCGTTCGAGCAGATATTCGTAAAATTTTGTTTCTAGCGGAAGATAAGTTCCCCAGAATTGATCATATTCTTCTTGCGTCTCGATTTGATACGCTTGTTCATCCCATTTTTTATATAGTGACATACATTCTCCATCCTAATAATTTTTCAGTTCTCGCTCTACTCTGCGCTGCATATCTTTTTTTGCCAAACTTTCTCGTTTGTCATAAAGTTTTTTCCCTTTTGCAAGTCCTATTTCCACTTTGACTTTTCCTCTTTTTAGATAAACGGACAGCGGAACGAGCGTGTAGCCTTTTTGCGTCGTCTCGCCCAGCAATTTGTCAATCTCTCTTTTGTGGAGCAACAATTTGCGCACACGAAGTGGGTCTACGTTGAAAATATTTCCTTGCTCATAAGGACTGATATGCACCTGCTTTAGAAATACTTCGCCATTGTCGATGCTTGCGTAGCCATCCGAGATATTGATCTTGGACATCCGAATCGATTTGACTTCCGTGCCTTTTAGCTCAATACCTGCCTCGTAGCTTTCGATGATTTCAAAATTAAAGCGAGCCTTTCTATTTTTTGCAATAACCTTAATATCGGACATTTATTCTCCTCTAAGTTTTTTTGCCATCTCCTTAGCCAAAATTGCTAACGAATCCAACTCCTCTTTTTTGGGAGAAGATTTTGATTCAACAATATGATCGATAAAATCATAATTGCTAGCATCTGCAAATGCTTTGAGGCATTTTACCCCGCCGCCGCTCCAGCTGTATGAACCAAAAATTCCAAGAATGTGGTTTTGGATATTGTTCATTTGGATCAAGTTCACCAAATTTGCCATCGGCGGGAACAATCCATTGTTGTACGCACAGCTGCCAAGGATTAGGCCTTTATATTTCCAAATTTCGCTGATGATGTAGGATGCGTGAGTTTTGGAAACGTCAAACATTTTTACATTTTTAATTCCCTCTACCGCAAGATGTCTTGCTAGAGTATCTGCCATCGTCGTTGTGTTTCCATACATCGATCCATATACGATGACAACGCCGTCTTCTGTTTGATAGTTCGCCCATTTGGAATATTCTTCCACAATTTTTGCAGGATTTGTTCTCCAAACTGGTCCGTGAACTGGACAGATCATATTGATTTCAAGTCCTTCTAGTTTTTTGAGAACGCCTTGAACTTGTTTGGAATGTTTTCCTACGATATTGGAATAATATCTTCTTGTTTCGCTTTCATAGAAGCTGTAGTTGATCTCGTCGTCAAAAATCGGTCCGTTGAGCGCACCAAATCCACCGAAAGCATCTTGTGAGAATAGAATTTTTTCGTGTGTTTCGTAGCTCACCATCGACTCTGGCCAGTGAACCATTGGCGTCATATAGAATTGCAATGTTCTTTTTCCAAGTTCGAGAACATCGCCCTCTTTTACTTCAATAATTTTTTCTGCATCGTCAATTCCGTAGAATTCTTTGAGCATTTCCTTTGTTTTTTTGTTTCCAACCAATTTTACTTCTGGATAATTGTTGATGATCGTTTGGATTGAGCTCGAATGATCTGGCTCCATATGGTGCACCACGAGATAATCCAGTTTTTTTCCATCCAAAGCATCCTCAAGTTTCGCCAAGAAATCATCTACTTTTGTAATTTTTACGGTATCAAGCAGCGCTGTCTTTTCATCAACGATCAGATAGGAATTGTACGTAACTCCATGATATAGTGGCCACATATTCTCAAAAAGTGCTGTCTCCCTGTCATTTACACCGATATAATAGACATCCTTGGTTACATTAACCGAAAGCATATTGCTCATCTATAAATCCTCCATGTTCAAAAAAAGTTTATTATCATTAACTATTTTACTATTAGTTTGAAAAAAAAGCTATCGAAATTTCTAATTAATACGAAAAAGTTAGGATAACTTCTCGAAAAGAAAAGTCTACTTGTTCGACAACCACTTCTATTATGTCTCCAATTTTGTAGCGTTGTCGCATTTCTTCCTCCACCGAATGCTCCAAATGATTCTTTGCAAATTTTGTCTTTCGAATCTCGGAATAGCGAATCAGACCCTCAATCGTATTTTCCAATTTGACAAAAATTCCAAAGCTGACAAAATTGATGATTTTTCCCTCAAAGATTTCGCCGATATAATCACTCATATAGTAGCATGCCAAAATGTCGTCCACTTTTCGCTCCACATCGATTGCTTTGACTTCCGCTTCGGATGTTTTTCTTGCGACTTCTTCTAAGATGCTCTCATAATGTTTGATTCTTCCGAGGTTTAGTTTTCCGCTGAGCATTTCTTTGATGATGCGATGCGTTTGCAAATCGGGGTATCTGCGTATCGGCGAAGTAAAATGCGTGTAGTACTTCGATGCCAAGCCAAAATGCTCCGTCTCTTTGGATGAATATTTTGCTTTTTGCATCGCACGGAGCAAGCTATAATGGATCAAATCCTTTTGCTGAATCTCGTTCGACTGATCGATGATATATTGAATATCGCTTGGGAAAATCCTTCCGTCTCGATGTTTTTTTACTTTCAAATCGAGCGCTCGAACATTGTCATAAATCACCTCAATTTTTTCTGGATTTGGTTCTTCATGCACTCGATATAGAATCGGAATCTCTTGCAAGTACATTGCTTCGGCAACCGTTTCGTTGGCAGCGATCATAAATTCCTCGATGATATGATTTGCAATGCGCATTTCTCGCACGCCGACCTTGGTCACTGCATCGCCTTGCACTTCGTATTTTGTTTCTGGAAAATCAAAATCGATGCTTCCTCGCTTAAATCTTTTTTCTCGGAGCAAGTCAGCCAATTCCTTCGCAATTTGGAGCGACTCTTCTAATTCTTTGTCGCCGATTTCGAGAATTTTTCCTTCTCCATTTTCAAGAAAATCGGATACGTCTTCATAAACCAAACGATGCTTGGAAACAATAATTCCTTCCGAAATCTTGTGCTCGATCAACTTCCCTTTTTTGTTGAAAACCATTTTTAATGCGAGGACTAATTTTTCTTCATTAGGATTGAGGGAGCAGAGATTGTTCGAAAGTTTTTCTGGTAGCATCGGCACGACTTGGTTGGCAAAATAGATCGAAGTCCCTCGCGAAAGAGCCTCTTTGTCCAGTGGCGAATTTTCCGTCACAAAATGGCTCACATCCGCAATATAGACGCCCAGTTCATAGCCTGATTTGGCATATTTTATCGAAATCGCATCGTCGAGATCTTTCGAGTCCGAGCCGTCGATTGTGTATATTAGTTCGTCAAACACCTCTCGCTTGCTTCGTTCTTTTGGTGAAATTTCAGCAGACAGTAGTTGCACTTGCTTCGATACTTTTATCGGAAATTCTCTGGTGATTTTTCGCTGCACTAATTCGCTTTCAATGTCGACCAGCAAATTTCGATTCCTTCCAATCACCTGCAGGACCATGCCCTCTGGTTTCATCCCTTTTTCAGGATAACGGATAATTTGGCAAGATACAATGTCGCCGTGTTTTGCATGATTAAAAAGTTTTTTCGGAATAAAAATGTCGTACCCAATCCGATTGTCATCTGGAATCACAAAACCAAAATTTTTGCTTTTCGAAAACTGACCGACAATGATGTCCGTATTGCGCTTAATAATAGAGTGTACAAAACCCTCTGCGCGAAGTCCATTCGCAGGATGCTTGGTGATTTTGTACAACACTTCGTCACCATTCATCGCATAGGCCGTATCGGGCGGCGCAATAAAAACATCGCCATCTTCTCGAGAGATGAATCCATACCCTCGAGCATTGATCGATAGGATGCCTTTTTCGTATCCTTTTTTCTCTGGCAAATTGCAACGTTTTTTGGAATCGATAATAATTTTTCCCTCTGACGAAAGCTGGCGCAAAGTTTTCTTCACTTCTTCACGCTCTAGCTTGGTGCTCGAAAAAATCCTTGCAATCTCTTCAACCGTCAGCGCACGATAAGCTGAATCATCCATCAATGTGATGATGGCATCTGACAATGACATTCTCATAAAAATCTCCTTATAGAAAAAGCTGATCTTATCAATCAGCCTTTAGTTCAATCACTTCACCTCTTTTTTGGATTGGATAAATAATCGTCGAGGCGTTGTTTTCCATAAAATTTTTGAATTTTGTTGTAATGCTATAGCTATCTTGGAAATGCATCGGAATAAAATGCTTCGGAGAAACCGCCTGAATGAACTGTTCTCCACCATAATAATACGCAGACTCCAAGCGTGGGTCAACAGGGAAAAATGCAATATCCACTTCCTGTCCTCGCAGCTTGTCGAGTTCTTCAAAGAAAATACATTTTGCATAAGCTCGCTCGGCCTCGGTTTCACCCTCCCAGTGCCACCAGTTGAGATCGCCCGCATGGAAAACTTTTTTTCCATCGAGCTCAATCAAAAAGCTCAGCCCCGCATCTGTTGAGCCAAAAGTTTTGATCTTTAGACCATTAAATTCAAACTCTTCATATGGCGCACAAATTTTTATTTTCTCGTCTTCTTTGATTTTTACATCATT
>JBHBDS010000086.1:0-5853 GCA_041784625.1 Filifactoraceae bacterium | reverse complement strand
ATTGATGAGGATTCTCCGCTGAACACGGGCAAACCGATCGTAAAAACGGTTGAAAAAGAAAATATTATGGACTGCGATATGTTTATTTTCTGTGCATCGTCCAAAGTTCCGCCAGTTGGCGAAGAGGTCGGCGATGTGCGTATGTCGCAGTACGAAGCAAATCGAGAAATTCTCACCAAGTATGTCAAGAAGACGAGAGATACCAAATTCAAAGGCGTGTTTGCGATCGTGTCGGATCCAGTGGAAATGCTCTGCAAAGCGGCATACGAAATCAGCAACAAAAACGAAGCTGGCGAGTGGGATTACAACGGGATGCTGCCAGAGCAGATTCAAGGTTTTGGACTCGGTGTGATGTACGCAAGAGCACTCTATTATGCGAACGCAGATGCAACCGTCAAAAATTTCAAGAAAAATGGAAGAGCGTATGGAATGCATGGCAAAGGGCTTGTGATCTGCGACGATATTCACGACTACAACGAAGAAAAATCGGTTGAACTCACCACAAAAACCGTCGATGCCAATTTGATGGTTCGAGAACTGGGCTTCAAGCCATACATTGCGCCAGCGCTATCATCTGGAGCAATCTCTATCATTTCACGCATCGCTGGAAAATTCAACTACAGCTCGGTGTTTGTCGATGGGGCGTATCTTGGGATCAAAAATCGGGCGCTGGAATCGGGACTTGAAATCGAGCGCATTCCGATGTGCGACACATTGTTTGGCAAGATCAAAGAAACGCACTCGATGCTAAAGAACCATAAATAATATGCAAAATATCATTAAAATAATCAGACTGGGCGAAAGTGAATATCTGAGCAATTTGTTGGAAATCGAGCGAGCAAAAAATTTTGAGCAGACTTTTGCTCTTCTCGATGCGGAGAAAATTTCGTCTGAGGATCTTTCTTGCTCGAGATTACTCTTTGCGATTCACCTCGAAAAATTTGGAACAAATCCAAAGGTCGATGCTTTTGTTACGAAACTTGCACATCTATGCGAAAAAAATCCATCGCTGTTTGAGCAGTCGGTCGGGGCAGTGTTCATCTCATCGGAGGAAGAAGAATATACCAAGATGGTCGCATCGCTCTTTGTCTACCGATTGAACAAGCTGGGGTTGCGATTTATCGGGCGGCCGATTCTCGAAGCACCTAGGGGACTCGCGAATCTGACGAGCTATCTCAGTAGAAATGGGCTCAGCGAAGAAGAAAATCTGAAACTGCAATTTGAAAAGCTCATCCTTCGACTTGCCAATTGGGAAAATGCTCGAGAAAAAACTTCTCGAAACATCCTCGTGCTTCACTCGAGCAATGAGGATTCTAACACGCTGGAGCTGTGGCAGATGGTCAGACAGCATCTTGGCGACTTTTCGATGGAAGAAATTTTTCTGGGCAATGGAAAAATCTTTGACTGCAAGGATTGCGGATACAAGATCTGCAAACATTTTGCCAAACAAAAAAGTTGCTACTACGGTGGAATCGTTGTGGAGGAAGTTTACCCAGCAATTCTTAGTGCCGACATCTTGGTGATGCTGTGTCCCAACTACAATGACGCAATTACAGCCAATCTCTCGGCGATGATCAACCGACTGACGGCGCTTTTTCGTCACCAGAAATTTTATGACAAAAAAATTTATGCGGTGATCGTATCAGGAAGCTCGGGAACAGAGGCGGTCGCAACGCAGCTTGTTCGTGCGCTCAATATGAACAAGACTTTTGAATTACCACCAGAATTTTCACTCTCGGCAATCGCCAACGACAAGGGTGCGATTCACGCTGTACCAGAAATTCAGGAAAAAGCTAAGCGTTTTGCGCAGGGAATCATTCGTGAGAATTTGTAATAGATATCGATAAAATTCGGGCTGCAAAATAAAAAAATCGAACAAAATTTTTTCTAGAACTTCATTGCGGGAAAGCAAGAACATCGAAGTTCTTTCATGATACGAAATCTTGAACAAAAAAAATTTCCAAATTTCGTACTTGATTTTTTGAATAAAACCAGTTATTATTATTTTGTTAGCACTCTGCAATGTAGAGTGCTAAGTCTTGAAAGATTTTAGGAGGAACTATGAAAATTAGACCATTAGCGGATCGAGTAGTAATAAAGATGCTTGAAGCAGAAGAAAAAACAGCGAGCGGCATCATCCTGACAGGAAGTGCAAAGGAGCAACCACAGATGGCGGAGGTTATCGAAGTGGGACCAGGTGGCGTTATTGATGGTAAAGAAGTAAAAATGGAAGTGGAAAAAGGCAACAAAGTTCTTTTTTCGAAATATGCAGGAACGGAAGTCAAAGTTGGCGGCGTAGAATATATTATTTTGAAACAAAGCGACATATTGGCAGTGGTTGAATAGGAGGAATTATGGCAAAAGAAATTAGATTTGGCGAAGATGTGAGAAAATCGATTGAAATTGGTGTGAACAAATTGGCGGACACGGTAAAAGTGACGCTTGGACCAAAAGGAAGAAATGTAATTTTGGACAAAAAATTTGGTACACCGCTAATCACTAATGACGGTGTGACAATTGCGAGAGAAATCGAGTTGGAAGATGCATTTGAAAATATGGGTGCGCAGATTGTAAAAGAAGTTGCGACCAAAACAAATGACGTTGCGGGAGATGGTACGACGACAGCGACCGTGCTTGCTCAAGCGATTATCAAAGAAGGACTCAAAAATGTTGCAGCGGGAGCAAATCCAATTTTACTAAGAAAAGGAATCAACAAAGCGGTTGAGACAGCAGTTGCTGAGCTTGCAAAAATGTCCAAAACAATTGAGAGCAAAGAGGAGATTTCTCAAGTTGCAGCAATTTCTGCAGGCGAAGAAGAAGTCGGTACCATGATTTCCGATGCGATGGAAAAAGTTGGGAAAGACGGCGTTATCACGATTGAAGAATCCAAATCGATGGGCACGACACTCGAAGTGGTGGAAGGAATGCAATTCGATCGAGGATACCTTTCGCCATATATGTCCAATGATATGGAAAAAATGGAAGCGAATATGCACGATCCATTGATTCTTGTGACAGACAAAAAAATCAATACGATCCAAGAAATTCTTCCGCTACTTGAGCAAATCGTTCAAAGCGGAAAGAGACTTCTGATCATCGCAGAAGACATCGAGGGAGAAGCACTTGCGACATTGGTTGTAAACAAACTAAGAGGAACCTTCGACGTGGTTGCGGTCAAAGCACCGGGATTTGGCGATCGTAGAAAAGCAATGCTTGAAGATATCGCAATTCTGACAGGCGGACAGCTGATTTCGGAAGAATTTGGCTACGAGCTCAAGGATACCACGCTCGAGAATCTCGGCCGAGCTGGTTCTGTCAAAGTGACCAAAGACAACACCGTGATTGTCAATGGCGCAGGAAACAAAGCAGCGATTGAAGATCGAGTGGCACTGATCAAGAGACAAATCGAAGACACGACCTCCGAATTTGATCGCGAAAAATTGCAAGAGCGTATGGCAAAACTCTCTGGCGGTGTTGCCGTAATTGAAGTCGGAGCGGCGACTGAAACGGAGCTAAAAGAAAGAAAACTACGAATGGAAGATGCGCTCAATGCGACAAGAGCAGCAGTCGAAGAAGGAATCGTTGCGGGTGGTGGAACGGCGCTAATTAATGTGGTTGCAAGCCTCGAAAATCTTTCCAAAGAACTTTCTGGCGAAGAAAGAACTGGTGTAGAAATTGTTGCCAAAGCACTCACTGAACCGCTTAGACAAATCGCATTTAATGCAGGACTTGAGGGCGCAGTGATCGTAGAAAATGTCAAAAAAGCAGACGCTGGCGTTGGATTTGACGCGCTCAGAGAGCAATATGTCAATATGCTTGAGGCGGGAATCATCGATCCAACAAAAGTAACTCGCTCTGCGCTGCAAAATGCGGCTTCTGTTGCGGGAACTTTCCTAACAACTGAAGCAGCGGTTGCAGATATCAAAACCGATGAACCAGCAATGCCAATGGGCGGCGGCATGGGAATGATGTAAGCGCATAAAAAATAATTCAAAAAATAATTCAAAGCCTTTTGCAGGAAGAAAACTTCACGCAGAAGGCTTTTTCGTTGCAAAAAAGTTTTGATGATTGGATAATTGATAGTACATTTTACGGCCAAGATTGTATACAACTTTTTTACTCGATTCAATTTGAGGTGAACCACGCTCAAAATGAACAAAAGTGATATAATAATAAAAGTGAAATGATATAGAAGAGATTCGAATATGAATTATTATGTTGATGAAAACATAGGATAAGAAATATTATGAAATATAGTATTAAGGTAAATCAAACGCAAGCGCAGCGAATTTATATGAGCGAGACGATGAAACAGGGCGTTGAAATTTTGCAGATGAATATCGAAGAGCTGGAGCAGCTGATTGAGAATGAAGCGAGCGAAAATCCTCTGCTTGAGATTGAATACCCCGAGCAGATCGATTGGCAAGGCTATCTTCAAGATATTTCGAGCAAAAAAATGACGAGAGATCAACGAGAGTTCGACAATGAGTTCAATCCGAGCAATTTTATCGAGAGACCATTGTCGCTGCTAGAGCATATGAGCAATGAGCTTTCTTATCTTGCGCTGGATGAAAAAGAGAAAAGAATCGCATTATATATTGTGGAAAATATCGATGAGAATGGATATTTTGTGCGCACAATGGACGATGCGCTGAGACAAACAGGAGTGAACGAAGAATTTTTTTACTCCGTGCTCCAAAAAGTGCAGACCATTGAGCCGCTTGGACTCGCAGCGAGAGATTTGCGAGAATGTTTATTACTTCAACTCGGCGAGGAAAATCAGCTTGCAAATGCGATTATTCAAAATGATTTGGAACTACTTGCTCGAGGGAAATATTTACAGCTAAGCAAAAAGTATGAGACTTCCAAACAGGAGATACGAGAGGTTGAAGCGCTTATCAAGAGTCTCAATCCTTATCCTGGCAAAAATTTTTCATCGGCAGAAGTTAAGTATATTATTCCCGATATGACTTTGGAAATCGCCGAGAACAGCCTGCAAGTCCACCGAAATCAAAACTATCCAAGATTATCGATCAACAGCTTTTACCAAGAACTGTTGCTCGGCACGGACGATGAAGAGGCAAAGGAATATATCAAAGATCGTTTGAACAAAGCGGTCAATGTCATCCGAAATATTGAGCGCAGAGAAAATACGCTCCAAAAAGTCACCGAAGAAATCATTAAGTTCCAGAGCGAATTTTTTCTCCGTGATGATGCGAGCCTTATGCCGATGAAGCTTGCAGATATTGCAGAAAAATCCGGGTTTCATCCATCCACAATCTCTCGTGCGACGAGGGGAAAATATATTCTCACGCCGAGGGGGTTGTTTGAGCTCAAAAATTTTTTTGTCAGCGAAATCAAAACACAGGAAGGCGTCGTCTCAGGATATTTTGTCAAAGAAAAAATTCGAGAGATCATCGAACAAGAGGACAAAAGGAAGCCGCTCAGCGACCAAAAAATTTGCGACATACTATCGGCGCAAGGAATCAAAATCGCACGACGCACCATCACAAAATATCGTGAGGCACAAAAAATTCCAAAAGGGTCCTATCGAAAGCGAAAGTAATGACGGAGAAAGAAGAGATTTCAAATTTTGAACATTGAAAAATAGCGCATAGAAGAATAGGAAGTCGAAAGAAAAATTTTGCGGAAAAAATTTTCAAAAAAATTTTTTTCATGTTGATATATTTTTTGATTTGGGGTAATATATGAATGGGACAGAAAACAAACACGCGGGAACAAAAAAGTCTCGCGCAAAGGAGGGTGGATGAAAAATCTTTTAGAAATCCAGCGAAAAATTGTTCCAGAAGCACTTGAGCTTTTTGAAAAAAGATATTCCATTTTGAAAGAGAT
>JBHBDS010000085.1:0-18141 GCA_041784625.1 Filifactoraceae bacterium | reverse complement strand
TTGCACCGCACAAGAACTATCTGAAAAACTCAGTGAGCTTTCGAATTATCACACTTTTGTCTTTTACACAGGCGATACTCCTTGTGGTTACATCGCATTACTTCATGTTTGTACTCTCCATTATGAAGCCGTGTGGATTGATCTGATGGCGGTTCGTCCTGAGTTCCAAGGCAAGGGAATTGCACAAAAAATGGTCGCCGAGTCAAAAGATTATTGCAGAGCAGCCTATCCAAATGCGGAATTTATGAGCGCGCTGATACGAACAAGTAATCTCGCTTCACTTGGAGCAGCTACAAAACAAGGATTCTCCACCGACGGTAAAGGATCGTTTGAGCTATTATTTTGTGATTTGCAAAAATAGACAAAATAGCATTATTTCCTAGCCATCGATCGATGAATACTTTCTTGATTTGGTTGTAGTGACTTTATCTCAAAGAAGAATTCTCCAGTATATTGTATTGCAAAAAAACTCTCCAAACTAAGGGAGCACCACAAAAGAACAGGTATTTCCGTCTTGCTGAAAACATACAAAAACCTCGGCGTTTCTGCCAAGGCTTTTAGTTCACATACTATAGAATTCCCATTTCTTTCCCAACTTTTTCAAAAATCGCAACCGCTTGGTCCAATTGTTCTTTGGTATGTCCAGCCGTTACCATACAGCGCACACGTGCTGTTCCTTTTGGTACCGTTGGGAAAATAATTGGACTAACGAACAATCCATTTTCAAATAGTTGTTTGGAGAATTGTCCTGTTTTTTCTTCATCGCCAATGATTACTGGCGTGATTGGCGTTTCGCTTTCCCCAATATTGTATCCTAGTTTTGAAATTTTTTCTTTGAAATATCTTGCATTGTCCCACAGTTTATCGGTATACTCCGTACTTTCCATCAACATCGTGATCGCTTCGATACAAGACGCTACTGCCGATGGGGTCATTCCCGTGGAGAATAGGAATGGTCTGCCACGGTTTTTGAGCCATTCGATTGTCACTTTTTTTCCTGCAACATAGCCGCCGACAACGCCGATTGCTTTGGACAACGTTCCAATGGTAAAGTCTACTCGTCCATGCAGGTCAAAATGATCCACCGTTCCTCTTCCTGATTCGCCTAGCACGCCGCTGGAATGTGCGTCATCCACATAGGTCATACAGTTGTATTTTTCTGCAAGCGCTACGATCTCTGGAAGTTTTGCAATATCTCCGTCCATCGAGAACACGCCGTCTGTGATGATCAAAACATTTTTGTATTTGTCACGATTTTCTTTGAGAACTCGCTCGAGGTCTTGCATATCGGAGTGTTTGTAGGTTGATTTTTTTGCTTTGGACAATCTTGCGCCGTCAATAATGGACGCATGGTTGAGCTCATCGGATAGAATAAGGTCGTTTTCATCTGTTACCGCTTGAATCGTTCCTGCGTTGCAGTTGAATCCAGACTGAAACACGAGCACTGCTTCTTCTTTTTTGAATTTCGCAAGAAGCGTCTCGAGCTCATCGTGGATTGTCATATTCCCGATGATTGGACGCACTGCACCCGCACCCGCACCATATTTGTCAATCGCATCCTTTGCCGCTTGCTTGAGTCTTGGATGATTTGCAAACGCAAGATAATTGTTGGAAGAAAGATTGATTACTTTTTTGCCATCCAATACGATTTCTGCCTCATTTGGTCCATCAATCGTGCGAACTTCTTTGAACATTCCATTGCTTTTCAGCTCATCTACTTTTTCTTGTAGATATTGCATATCATGAATTGACATCTTGTACTCCTATTTTTCATTCAATTTTATGGTTAACTTTTCGATCATATCTTTGCTCATTGCTGCAAGATCATACTCTGGGTTCCAGCCCCATTGTTCTCTCGCCGCTGAATCATCCAAAGAGTCTGGCCAAGAATCCGCAATCGCTTGACGAATCGGATCGACATCGTAGCCAAATTCAAAATCTGGAATAATCTTTTTCACTTCCGCAGCGATTTCTTCTGGCGCAAAACTCATCGCCGTAACATTAAACGCATTGCGATCAATCAGCTTGCTGCCATCCGCTTCCATCAAGTCGATGATGGATTTGAGCGCGTCGGGCATATACATCATATCCATTTTCGTACCCTGCGAAATGTAGGAATTGTATTTTTTATTTTTTACTGCTTCATAAAAAATATGTACTGCGTAATCTGTTGTCCCGCCACCAGGAAGAGCTTTGTACGAAATCAGTCCTGGAAAACGAACTCCTCTTGTGTCCACGCCAAATCGTTTGTGGTAATAATCGCAAAGGAGCTCCCCTGCCACCTTGGTCACACCATACATCGTGGTTGGTCTTTGAATTGTATTTTGCGGCACCATTTCCTTTGGTGTCGATGGCCCAAATGCCGCAATCGAGCTTGGTGTAAATACCGCAATATTTTTTTCTCTCGCTACTTCGAGCACATTGTACAGCCCATTCATATTCACTTGATAAGCAAGCTGAGGTTTGTGCTCTCCCACCGCAGACAAGATCGCTGCCAAATGAATAATCTGATTCACGCTATGTTTGTCGCAAATATCAGCAATTCCTTGTGCATCCATCACATCCAGCGAATAGTACGCTCCAGATTCACGAATGAAATCTGGGCAATCTGCCTCGATCGAGCTTGCAATCACATTTTCATTTCCATAACGTTGTCTCAGCTCCATAATCAGCTCCGTGCCGATTTGACCAAGTCCACCAGTAACAAGAATTTTTTTCATAAGACCTCCATCTGTCCGCTTATTGTATACAAACGATAAAAAATAACGTTCTTTTGTAGACTATTATATAATGTAAGAGACATTTTGAAAAGGTTTATTATTGAATTTCTTTATCGTAATATAAAATATATGCGCAGAGCAAGATTGTGCCACAGACCACATAAATATCCGCCACATTGAATACAAAAATCCAAATCCCACGCACATCAATCATATCGGTCACAAAACCAAGCGTCAGTCGATCGATGAGATTGCCCACCGCACCAGCAAAGATCATCGCAAGGATATATTTGAGATACGCAAGATGCGGAATATTTTTTTTCTTTTGTAAATAATAGATATAACTAAGCGATATTATTGCAATAAAAGTTGCAATGACAAATAGCACGGACTGTCCCTGCAACAAACCAAAAGCAGCGCCACGGTTTTCGACATAAGTCAGGCGAAAAAATTCGCCGAGGATCGAAATGCTCCCCTTTGTTTGGAGAACTTCTCTCGCCCAAAATTTGCTCGCCTGATCCAGTCCAAGCAGCACAAGGAAAAACAAATAGATCATGTACTACCTTCTTATGAATCCAATTTTTTCGTAGACATCTTGGAGCATTTTGCTCGCCACTGCTTCTGCTTTTTGCGCGCCAAGTTTGTATACATTTTCTAGATAAGCTCTGTCTTTGAGATATTCCATTGTTTTGTCACGAATTGGCTCGATCCCTGAAACCACTGCATCAGCAACGGTTTTTTTGAAGTCGCCATAGCCTTTTCCTTCAAAATCGCTGACAATTTGCTCATTGGATAGTCCACTGAATTTGGAATAGATTTCGATCAGATTTCGAATACCAAGTTGCTCGTCATTGTATGCTACCACGCCGAGAGAATCGGTCACCGAGCGTTTGATTTTTTTCACAATCGCATCGTTGTCGTCTGTCATCAAAATGTAGCTGTTCGCATTTTCGCTCGACTTACTCATTTTTTTGTGTGGTTCTTGAAGATCCATTACCCTTGCTGCCACTTTTGGAATATATGCATCAGGAACAGCAAAAGTTTCGGAGTATCTGCTGTTGAAACGTTGCGCAACATCTCGAGCGAGCTCCAAATGCTGTCTTTGATCCTCGCCAACTGGAACAAGATTCGTGTGGTATAGCAAAATATCCGCCGCCATCAGTACCGGATAAGTAAATAGCGCCGAGTTTAGATTTTCTCCACCTTTTGCGGATTTGTCTTTGTACTGTGTCATTCTGCTGAGCTCGCCCATATAGGTGATGGTCGAAAGCACCCAGGACAGTTCTGCATGTTGTGGAACATGAGACTGAATGAATAATGTACATTTTTCTGGATCAAGACCAGCTGCGAGATACTGAGAAAGCAGCAGTAAAGTTTTTTCTTTGAGCTCCTGCGGATTTTGTGGCACAGTGATGGAATGCATATCCACGATACAGTAGTAATTGGTGTATTCATCTTGAAGCTGCACCCAATTTTGCAAAGCTCCCAGATAGTTCCCAAGTGTGATCGTGCCCGATGGCTGAATGCCGCTAAAAATTACTTTATCCTTTGACATATGTACCTCCTAAAGTTTTTATATAAAGGAATTATAACATATTTCGCTTAACCATAGTAGAAAATTATCCGCAAAAGCGAGAGACAATGCCAAATCGCAGCATTGCCTCTCTATATTTTTTCGGATTTACTTTTGAATTTATGATTGGCGACATGCGAGCAAGTCGTATGATCTTCCAATATTTTATCTATATTACTACTTGGTCTCAGCTTGTCCTACTTGGATTGTTGTTCCGCTTTTACTTTTTTGATTAGATCGGTAACAAGTGGCACAACTTTTCCAACATCGCCAACGATTCCTAGATCAGCAACTTCAAAAATTGCCGCCTCTGGATTTTTGTTGATTGCGATGATAAATTCGGATTCTTCCATACCTGCGATATGTTGGATCGCTCCAGAGATACCGCAAGCAAAGTACACGTCTGGACGAACTGTTTTTCCTGTTTGTCCAACTTGGCGATCTTTGTCTAGCCATCCAAGGTCGATAACCGCTCTTGATCCAGAAACCAATCCGCCAATTGTGTTCGAAAGTTCGAATAGTGGCTCGATGTTTTCTTTACTACCAACACCACGTCCAGCAGAAATAAGGATTCCAGCCTCTTCGATATTTGCTTTCGCTTTTGTTTCTTTTACGTATTCAAGAATTTCTACATTCATATCTGACGCAACAAGACCTGCGTCATGTTTTACAACAGTACCTGTTCTGCTGTGATCTGCAGCCATTTTTTGCATAACGCCTGGACGTACGGTACTCATTTGTGGTCTAAAATCTGGACAGATGATTGTTGCCATGATATTTCCACCAAACGCTGGACGAGTCATCAGAAGATTTCTTGTTTCTTCTTCGATTTCCAGACTTGTACAGTCCGCAGTAAGACCAGTATGAACACGTGCAGAAACTTTTGGTGCAAGGTCACGACCGATTGATGTTGCTCCAAATAGCACGATTTCTGGTTTTTCTTCTTGGACAACGGAGAAAAGCGCTTTTGTATATGGCTCTGTAACATAAAGTTTGAGCATTTCATGATCCACCATCACCACTTTGTCTGCACCATGTGCAATCAAATCTTGTGCAAGGTTTTCGATATTATGTCCCAATACTGCTGCAGTCACTCCTACTCCCAGAGTATCTGCAAGTTCTCTTCCTTTACCAAGCAATTCCATCGAAACTTTTTGGACTACATTATCTCTTTGCTCGATAAATACCATTATTCCTCTATATTCTGAAAACACGTTACCCCTCCTTAATTACAGCAAGAATTTTTCTTGTAATTTATCCACGATAATTTGAGCACCTTCTTGAGCTGGTACGTCAAATAGTTTTCCAGCTGTTTTTGCACCTTTTGTAAAGGATTTTTTAACTTTTGTTGGAGAACCTTTGAGTCCGAGATTTGCCATATCTACTTCGATATCGTTTACAGACCAAACTTCTACTTTGCCCTCTTCAAAAGATTCAAAGATCCCTTGAATGTGCATATATCTTGCTTCGTTTAGCTCTTTGAGTGCTGTGATTAGTAGCGGAGTTTTTGCTTTAATCATTTGATATCCATCTTCAAACGAACGTTTTACAACCACTTCGCCTTCTTTCGCTGTGATTTCTTCCACGTAGCTGATGGATGGAATTTGCAAATGCTCAGCGATTTGTGGCCCAACTTGCGCAGTATCTCCGTCGATTGCTTGTCGACCAGCGATGATTAGATCGTAGTCGATTTTGCGAAGCGCACCTGCAAGTGCAGAAGAAGTCGCCCAAGTATCTGAACCCGCGAATGCTCTGTCCGAAAGAAGAATCGCATGGTCTGCTCCCATCGCCAATGCTTCACGAAGAGCAATATCTGCTTGCATTGGTCCCATAGTAAGAACCGTAACATGTGCGCCGATTTGATCTTTGATTCTTAGCGCTGCCTCAAGTCCCGCTTTGTCATCAGGGTTGATGATGGATGGAACTCCATCACGAATCAATGTTCCAGTTTTTGGATCCAGCTTTACCTCAGTAGTATCTGGAACCTGTTTTATACAAACTACAATTTTCATAACTCTCTCCTTATACTATTTTAATAGGTTTGCTGAAATTACCATTCTTTGAACTTCGGATGTACCTTCGTAAATTTCTGTAATTTTCGCATCTCTCATCATACGCTCTACTGGATATTCTCTTGTGTATCCGTATCCACCAAATAGTTGAACGCATTTTGTTGTAACTTCCATTGCTGTTTCAGCTGCAAATAGTTTTGCCATTGCTGCATGAACTCCGTATGGAAGACCTTTGTCTTTTGAATCCGCTGCACGATAAACAAGGAGACGAGCTGCGTCAACTTTTGCTTGCATATCAGCTAGTTGGAATTGAGTATTTTGGAATTGAGCAATTGAGCGACCAAATTGTTTTCTTTCTTTTACATATGCGATTGTTTCATCAATTGCACCTTGTGCAATACCAAGTGCTTGAGCAGCGATACCGATACGTCCGCCATCAAGAGTTTTCATCGCAACTTTGAATCCTGCGCCCTCTTTTGCCAAAAGATTTTCTTTTGGGATTCTTACATTTTCAAAAACAAGTTCACAAGTTGCAGATCCTCTGATTCCCATTTTCTTTTCTTTTGGTCCAAAGGAGAATCCTTCTCTGCCTTTTTCAACGATGAATGCAGAAATCCCTCTTGTTCCTTGAGATTTGTCAGTCATCGCCATGACGATGTATGTATCCGCATACATTGCATTCGTGATAAATATTTTTGATCCGTTGAGCACATACTCATCGCCATCCAATACTGCTGTTGTTTGTTGTCCAGCTGCATCAGTTCCTGCGTTTGGCTCTGTAAGACCAAAAGCTCCTAAATGTGTTCCGTTTGCAAGTGGTACAAGGAATTTTTGTTTTTGCTCTTCTGTACCCCATTCAGCAATTGGTGCTGCTCCCAAAGATGTGTGTGCGGACAAAATTACTCCAGTAGTCGCACATACTTTGGAAAGTTCTTCCACTGCCATCACATACTCCAGATAACCTGCTCCAGATCCGCCATATTGTTTGGAAAAAGGAATCCCCATCATCCCAACTTTAACCATTTTCGCAACGGTTTCTTCTGGGAATCGTTCTTCTTCATCGATTTCCGCAGCAAGTGGTTTCACTTCGTTTTGAGCAAATTCTTTTAACATTTCTTTTAGGAGTAGTTGCTCCTTGCTAAAACTAAAATTCATCTCTTCCTCCTGTTAATTAAAAATTAATCTATATGTGATATAGCATTGCTCCTCGCAATGAGGAGCTTTGCTTTATCCTATTACCTTTTTACGATCACTGCGGTTCCCATTCCGCCGCCGATACAAAGTGTTGCAAGTCCTGTTTTTTTGTCAGAACGTTTCATTTCGTAAAGAAGTGTGGTTAGAATTCTTGCTCCAGATGCTCCGATTGGATGTCCTAGTGCAATCGCTCCACCGTTTACATTTACTTTTTCCATATCAAAGTTTAGACCTTTTGCTACCGAAAGTGCTTGGGATGCAAATGCCTCGTTTGCTTCAACAAGGTCGATGTCTGCCATCGAAAGATTTGCTTTTTTGAGCGCTTTTTCTACGGTTGGCACTGGTCCGTATCCCATGATGGATGGATCCACACCGCTTGTCGCATACGATACGATTGTTGCAAGAGGTTCTACGCCAAGTTCTTGTGCTTTTTCTTTGGACATGAGTACAAGCATCGCTGCACCATCATTGATCCCCGATGCATTTCCTGCGGTTACTGTTCCATCTTTTTTGAAAGCTGGTTTTAGCTTGCCGATTTTTTCCATGGTCATTCCTTCTTTGATGTACTCGTCTTTGTCAACTACTACATCACCTTTTTTGGAAGAAATTACCACTGGAACGATTTCATCCACAAATTTTCCTTCTTTGTTCGCTTTTTCCGCACGATTTTGGCTTGTTACTGCAAGCTCATCTTGCATTTCACGAGTCAGCTCATATTTTTCTGCAAGATTTTCTGCAGTGATTCCCATGTGGTAGTTGTTGAATGCGTCAGTAAGTCCGTCGTTTACCATCACGTCCACTAGAGTCGCATTTCCCATTCTTTGTCCCCAACGTTGCGATTTGTCAACATACGGCGCTTGGCTCATGCTCTCTGTTCCACCCGCAAGCACGATGTCCGCATCACCAAGTGCGATCATCTGAGCTGCCATTGATACAGAGCGAAGTCCTGAACCACATACGATGTTAATGCTCATCGCTGGTTTTTCCACAGGGATTCCTGCGTCAATCGATACTTGACGAGCGACATTTTGTCCAAGTCCTGCCGAAAGAACATTTCCGATAATCGACTCATCGATTTGATCTGGTGTGATACCTGCTCTTTTGATCGCTTCTTTTGCTGCGATTGCACCAAGCTCTCTTGCAGAAACTCCTGCTAGCGCTCCACCAAATGATCCAATTGCTGTTCTAGCAGCACTTGCTATTACTACTTCTCTCATATTTGTCTCCTTTACTTCATTATGCTTCATAAAATAACATCATCCGTCTACATCAATACATCATATAAAAGCGCTACCCATGACAAAATAATATGTCATAAATAGCGCCCCATATCAAGATATGACAGTGAACTGCTTTTTGCAAGTTCCCCAAGAAATGATCACTGGCAGTCATTCCTTTCGGCAATGTAAACCTTCGTAATAATCGAAATGCCCTTTCCATCAATGATTATTACTACCTGTCACAATGCTCCTCTATTTAACCTAATATTTTATTATGGATGGTTCTTAGTAGTTGAAGAATCCAACTTTCGTTTTTCGTCCTAGTTGATTTGCACGAACCATTTTTCTTAGCAATGGATGTGGTCTGTACTTCGAGTCTCCAAATTCGTTGTACAATACTTCCATAATCGCCAAGCAAACATCCAGTCCGATCAAATCGCCAAGTGCAAGTGGTCCCATTGGATGGTTTGCACCGAGTTTCATCGCCTCGTCAATATCTGCCGCAGAAGCAACGCCGTCTGCCAAAATGCCAACCGCTTCGTTGATCATAGGAACAAGAATTCGATTTACAACAAATCCCGGTGCTTCGTCTACGATTACTGGAACTTTTCCAATTGCTTTGGAAAGCTCTACGATTTGCTCGCAAAGTTCGTCCGAAGTTTGTTTCCCTTTGATTACCTCAACCAATTTCATCATTGGTACTGGATTGAAGAAATGCATTCCGATTACTTTGTCCGCACGATCTGTTACGGATGCAATCTCTGTAATCGATAACGAAGAAGTGTTTGTCGCAAAAATTGCGTCTTTTGAACAATGTTTTGCAACCTCATCAAAAGTTGCTTTTTTAGTTTCCATATCTTCTGCAACCGCTTCAATATAAAGCTCTGCGTCTTTGCATCCCTCATAGTCAAGCGCAAAAGAAATATTGCTCATGGTCGCATTTTTCTTTTCTTCTTCAAGCTTGCCTTTTTCTACCAATTTACTCAAGCCTTTTTCGATTCCTGCAATCGCTTTTGTAACCGATGCCTCTGATCGTCCTTTGATCACCACTGTATGTCCCGCTTGTGCAAAGGTTTGTGCAATTCCTGCACCCATTGTCCCATTTCCGATAATACAAACTTTCATCATGTACCTCCAACTAAAATGCAACTATAACGTTACCGTTAACATTAACATACCACAAAAACGCTTTCTTCGTCAATATAATATCTAAAAAAATATGACTTTTCTAGCGGAAATTTGGTGGTCGTTTCTCCAAAAATGCGCTCATTCCTTCTTTCTGATCTTCTGTTGCAAAACAAAGCGCAAAGAGTGCCACTTCCATTTCGATTCCACGGTCAATGTCCATCTGCAATCCGTCGTTGATTGCTTGTTTGGACAACGCAACTGCAACGTTACCGTTTGATGCGATTTTTTGTGCGAGCGCCTCTGCCGTTTCCATCAATTGTTCTGGCTCAACCACTTGATCTGCAAGTCCAATCTTGTGCGCCTCTTCACCCGAGATAATATTTCCCGAGAAAATCAGCTCTTTTGCCTTGCCAATGCCAACGATGCGAGGAAGTCTTTGCGTTCCCGAAAATCCTGGTGTGATTCCCAGCCCAACTTCTGGTTGTCCAAACTTTGCCTTGGTCGATGCGATGCGAATGTCGCAAGCCATAGCGAGCTCACAGCCGCCGCCAAGAGCAAAGCCATTCACCGCTGCTATTACTGGCTTTGGTAACTTTTCAATCATACGGAACACGCCCGCACCTTTTGCTCCAAAAACTTTTGCCTCCTCTGCATTCATCGTGCTCATCGCCTTGATGTCAGCACCTGCGACAAAAGATTTGCCCGAGCCCGTAAGGATCACTACACGCACCTCGTCGTCATTTCTCGCTTGGACAAATGCTTCTTCAATCTCCGAAAGCATTTGATTGTCCAAGGCATTCAGCGTTTTTGGATTGTCCAAAGTTATCGTAAAAATTCCAGATTCTTTTTTTACATTTACAAATTCTGCCATAGCCTGCTCCTCTCATTTCGTTTTTCATTTGTTCTCTCTTTAATAATAATCCAAAGCACAGAAGTTGTAAATCTTATTTCACATATTTATTATTTTTTGTAATAGATAAAATTTATAGCACAAAAAAACTTCGGTCATTCTCTATCTCTTAGAAAATTTCCCGAAGTTTTTTACACTAGTTCAAGTTCTCTGCAAATCCTGCAATAGATCAGACTCTTTTCACTGATTTTATGTCGCAAAAAATCACAGAAATTATTTCATCAAATCCACAGGCAACATAATCTATTTATTGCAATAGTTTCGCTTCTTGCTGAATCTTCATATTATTGATTGTTTTTCTCCAAAAGTTCTTTGATGTCACGAAGCAACAAAATATCTTCTGGCGTTTCTGGCTCTTCCTCTGGCACTTCTTCTGGCTTTCTCTTGAGCGAGTTGATTGCTTTTACCGCAATAAAAATACAAAACGCAATAATGAAGAAGTCCACGATATTTTGGATAAAATTACCATACATAATTGCGGATTCCGCCGTTACCACTTCCCCATTTTCCATCACTGCTGGCGAAAGGACGATTTTGAGCGCAGTAAAATCCGTTCCCGCAGTCAAAAATCCAATAATCGGCATAATCACATCGTTTACAAGCGACGTAACGATTTTTCCAAACGCACCCCCGATTACCACCGCAACCGCAAGATCCATCACATTGCCCTTTAAGGCAAACTCTTTGAATTCTTTAAGCATAACACCCTCCATTTCTTATCTTTACGTACAAATAATACCCTTTTTGTTTGTTATTATTCACAAGAAATTATTTTTTGTAATTCTAGCTTTGAAAAACGAAAGCTACGACTTGACTGTCCAAAATCTATGGCGCAAAAAAATCTACAAAATGCCAATTGAAATACATTTCCTCGATAAACTCTAGCAAAACTAGCGAAAAAAGAGGCAGTAGAAAAACTACCACCTCGAAAATAGTCTAGCTTTTGGGAGCACATCAAATCTACTGTCTGGAAATAATGAATTTCCTAGGGAGTATTAATGAGATCCCCCGATTCATTTATTCCAACAATTTATTGCATCGACTTTGGTTTGCCGAGCACTTCGCTGTAGATGATCGCTTTTTGCAGCGCCGTTCTTTTCACTCGATGCGGACGCTTGGATGCAGTCTTTGCTTTATGACGTTCGATAGACTCGAGCGACCCGATCTCTTCCTGCTCGCCCATACTCATCAAGCGGATTGGCTCAAATGTATCCTCTTCCAACTGCTGAGAAAGTTTTGTCGTATACAACTTCTCTGGCTCGCTTGGAACCGTTTTTGCCGATTTCTTTTTGTTTTGCGAGCGATTCTTTTGCGAGTTTGCATTATGATTTTTTTCAACATTTATAGATTTCTCTTCAATTCGTCGTTCCATCACATTTTGCTCGGTATTGTGCCAGAGCGTGCGCAGCTTCTCCGTGTAGTCCACAGACTCTTGTTGCTTTTGCTTCTTATGCGAAGGTTGCTTCTTATTCGAATTTTTTTTACCTGATTTTTGGATCAAACTGATGATTGCCATCACGATGGTGGCAAATACCACCAGATCCGATAAAACATCTAGTAACAATCCCATAAGCTACCTCTTATTCTTCAAGGCTTGAGATACTCTCCCTCATTTTTGTGTCCGCCATAATATTTTTCATATTATAGTAGTCCATCACGCCAATTTTTCCATTTTCAAATGCAGATGCAATCGCTTGAGGGATTTTTGCTTCTGCCTCAACCAACTTCGCTTGCATCTCAACCACTTGCGCTTTCATTTCTTGTTCTTGCGCAATCGCCATCGCACGTTTTTCTTCCGCTTTTGCTTGAGCGATTTTTTTGTCCGCCTCGGCTTGATCTGTCTGTAGCTGAGCACCAATATTTCTTCCGACATCTACGTCCGCAATGTCAATCGATAGAATCTCAAATGCGGTTCCTGAGTCGAGTCCTTTTTCAAGAACCGTTTTGGAAATACGATCCGGATTCTCGAGCACGTCCTTGTGAGTCGCCGAGCTACCTACAGTGGTAACAACACCCTCGCCGACACGAGCGATGATGGTTTCTTCCCCAGCACCCCCGACAAGACGTTCGATGTTCGCACGCACGGTTACTCGAGCCTTAACCTTCACCTCGATACCGTCCTTTGCCACAGCCGAAATGATAGGTGTTTCGATTACTTTTGGGTTTACCGATACTTTTACCGCTTCAAGTACATCACGACCCGCAAGATCGATTGCCGCCGCTTGCTCAAACTCCAGATTGATATTTGCTCTTTGTGCCGCAATCAGTGCGTCCACAACCATATTGACATCACCACCCGCAAGCAAATGCGCCTCGAGTTTGTCCACGGTCAATTTGATTCCCGCCTTGGTCGCTTTGATCATCGGATTGACGATACGAGCTGGACGAACACGACGGATTCTCATTCCAGCGAGCGTAAGAATTGACACTTTTACCCCACTGAACAGCGCTGTGATCCACAGCCCAATCGGTACAAAACGGAAAAAAGTCGAAATCAAAAACAAAATAATAAACAGAAAAATGATAACTCCAATTCCTTGTGGTAACATTACTCAACCTCCCGAACTAAAATTTTGGTTCCTTCAACCCCAACGACAATCACCTTTTTATCCTTCTCGATAAATTTGTCATCGGAACTCACATTGTAAATCGCTTCACCGATTTTGATTTTTCCCGATGGTCGCAGAATCGAAATCGTAATTCCTTGTTGCCCCATGAGCGGACTGACATTTTCGCCCGAATGAACTTCCTCCGGCTTGAGTTGTGAGTCTAAGATCAAAGTGTTTTTGAACCGCTCCTTGGGAATCAGCTTCAAGAGCACATAAATCACTAGACCAATGCACGCAATAAATAGGAGCAACCCGATAATCAGTTCTCCCAGCGACTTGGTCATTGCTGCCAACGAGAAAAACACAAGCACTGCTCCGATCGAACCAACAATTCCACCCGGAACAAACAGCTCTGCTATGATCAATAGCCCTCCGATTACTAATAATGCTTGCTCGATGGTACTCACCTCCTTATATGTTAATAATACTGGAATCCAGCAAAAATAGCAATTACAAAAAGGTAACAAAGCACGAAAAATCGAGATTTTTTCAGTTCAAATTTTGAAGCGTTGTTTTGTGACTTCCGTACACAAACTATTGTTCTTTTCCACGCAGACTGTATATATTATATTTTATAATATATACAGTCTGCGTGGAGGAGAAACGTAGTTTCACGATTTTTATATGTTTCCGTTATTAAAAATCAGTAGTTTCACGTTTTGCCTAAATCATCTTGCACAGTAAGTATAGCAAATTGATGTTGATTCGTCAGCAACTTTTTACAAAAAAAACTTGCAATCCATGCAAGCAACTAATTATCACTATGTATTTCTTTTCACTCAAAATTCTTGGTTGTAGAGGATGGAGAACACTGGCTCCACGTAAACAGCGAGGTCATATTTTTTCATCATTGCAATGATTGAGCCTTCGGTTATCTCCGCAGGGACAAGGTTGCCAGCTGATTTTAGTTCTTTGTAGGCTACATTGTACGCCGCATATAGCTCATTTCGTTTTGCGTTGGAGAGGCTGAACTCTTTGACCGTTTCTCCACCTTCACCGAGAATTTGCTTTTTGATTTCTACTTTTTTGGCATCCCATACCTCTGGGTCTACCACCATCGCTCCTCCGATTGGGGCGAATAAAAATCCACCACCACTTTTTGCGTTTAGTATCTTATCATACGGCAAAACACCCTCTTTCTCATCCGCATACACTTCCGTTACCCATAACCCCGATAAAAGTCCTTTTTCCGATTTTGCTGATTTTTCTTCTTTCCCCAGCTTCATCATCGAACCACCGCTCATTTCACCCAATCTGCCGATACTCATTCCACCTTCGTAACTTACTTTTGTACCTGATGGCCTCTTGTGGTTTTTCGGACTGGAATCCTGACCAAACATCTGCCCCACCGCTTCAGCTATCGCTATCGCTTTTTGGGCATCCGACATCCCAGTTCTCACCAACTGCCCATACATCGCATTAACCGCTGCTCGGTACGCTTCATCTGGCCCTCTTCCATAGTTTTGTCTATATACACCTAATATCGCCCCTTGGTTGATGGCTCCACCACCCATATAATTCGTCTCTTTGGACGCTAACGATATCGCCTGTAATCTTCCTGCACTGTTATAAAAACTCGACACCCCAGGTAATTTGTACTTCGTTTGCGTTGGCGTTTGCGTCTTGGTTCCACCCGACTTGGTTCCCTGCGTTATCTGATTCCCATTCTTCGTTTTTGAGGTGTTTCCATTTCCTCCTGTCACAATCTTACGGCTTCCCAACGACCCATTCGTTATACTTCCTGTTGTACTTCCCGTCAAAAACCACACATAAAATCGCTCCCCATTCCCCACAAAACTACTTCCACTCTGCGACACAGGCCACACCGAGTCGACATTCGCTGGTATTATGTTCCCTAACATTCCCGTCGTCATCGCTACATGATTCCCACCCTTGCTGCTCGCCTTTCCCCGATACCCTGTATAATATTCCCCTTTTTTTGCATCTGCGTGTCTACTCGCACTCTTCAAAATATCTACCGACCTACTTACCTGACCTCCCGCTCTATCCACTATCGTAAACCGATACCCCTGCTGGTTCAGCCCAAAAGTAAATCCACCACCACCCGATACACCCCCTCCGCTTCCTCCACCACTATTATCTCCCCCAATCTCTCCTGCATATCCTATGCTTGTCACCCATATCAACACAGAACACATCACCGACAATACTTTTTTCCACCTTACTGGCACTTTATCTCTCATCCTAGCTCCTTTCTTTTCTCTTTATTTTTTCTTGTTCTTCTTTCTTTCCAATCCGTACCTTACCATTCTCTCATAATCTCGCTGCAATTCCACCTCTTCCTCCGCTTTCAACCCATTCTTCTTATCACACCATTTGCTTCCTCTTCATCCATTTTCCTTACCACATCGTTCTCCACAAAGTAAAATCTCTCTCCTACTGATGCCACATACGGGTCGTGCGTTGATATATACACCTCATCAAATTTCCCTTTTAACCAATCTATCACTCTACACATCGCCAATTTTTCATCTCCTGACATCCCCGATTCCACTTCATCCAACACCAGCACCCTCGCACCCTCCGAAATTATATTGATAAATTCTTCAAAGCTATCCGTTACCCCATACCTTCTCTCTATCCTTATCTTGCCATTGATATAATACGCTTTTTCATAATCAATTACCAACTCCCCCTCATCCCCCATTATCTTTTCCACAATATCTTTACGCTTCTTCAGACTTACCCCCATCCCCAACAGATTCGTCGATACAAATTTTCCCTTTTTCTTGTACATCTCAATCTTCTTTTTTAGTTGTCTCGTCTTTCCTGCGCTATTCTCTCCTAAATATACCGTTACCATTACTCCTTACCTCCCTTCCTCATATAAATGTTCTCCCGTCTCCAATATCCCTTTTGTAATTTTATTTATTTTCCTATACAATTTCATCCTTACTACCTCCCTTTTATGTACTTTTAGGCGGCTCTCACCGCCTAATCTCACTATACCATACCTAACCTCTTCCACACTAACGCAAAAGTGGGCGCTTACACCCACTCCACTACCCTAGCTGTATTCCACTCGCTTTCCCAGGCTCAAACCCATCTACCAATCCATCTTCACCTATTTTCACACCAAACGAAGCCAAATCCTCATCCGTTTCCCCCACATCATTCCCCAAACCAACAACCCCACTTCCACTACTTCCATTCCCTGTATTTCCACTATTCACATTTCCATTATTCCCATTTCCATTATTTGCATTACCCCCACTATTTCCGCTACCGCTTCCATTTCCACTACCATTCCCAACATTTCCTACTCCACTACCATTACTTCCCCCATTATTCACCGATGGCTTGTCACCACCCCCACTAATCGTACTCGTACTACCTTCCCCATTTCCTACATACTCAATCAAACCATCCTTCTTATATATCTCATAATACTCCTCAAAATCCGCCAAATCCACCAACACCGTCCTTCTCATCAGCTCCTTACTCGACTCCGTCAAGCGATCCTTCTTCATCCGCTCCTCATACGATGGCGGCAATAACCCAAGCGCCGCATTACTACGAATCTCCGCTTCCGAGTCATTCCCTAACCCCGCATCAATAATCGCCGCTATCGCCGCTTCCTCCATCTCATTCCCCTTCATCTTTCCATACTCATCCACCGTCGCATAACCATCCCGCTTATTCACCGCTTTGGCAACCCCAATCACCAACTCAATCGCTTCCCTCTTCGTCAACGCCTCATTCCAATCCGTCTCCGCCCCAATAATCCCAAGCTCGTGCGCTAATCCAAGCGCCTTATATAAATCCGACTGCACCTTGTTATTATCCGACTTCAACATAATCGACAATACCCCAAGCTGCCATCCGTCCGCTAAATTCTCCTCTTTCGTATCCTTGTCCACCAATACCAATACATCCGGCTTCTCCTTCGTCATATCGCCGCCATCCTTCGCATCCGCAAGCGATATCCCTTTTCCGTCCATCTCCTTCAGCTCTTGCCCAAAATACTTGTTCATCAATAAATAAATCGCCTCCACCCTCGAAATTTCTTTTCTGAAATTTCCGATTCGAAGCCCGCCATTTTTGCTGTTTAGCCAAGCATCCTTCTCCACTACCCCAGCATACCTTGCACTTTGACCAAGCGTGCTGATACCAAGCGCTTTTTTCAGACTTTCGCTCTCTTGTACTTCTCCATATTTTTCACTCATCTTGTATACAAACGCATAAAACTCTTCTCTTGTCAGCGTTTTGCTCGCATTAAATAAACTTCCCTCATTTTCTTCAGGGAATAAATTGTAATACGCATTGTACGCCGCAAGGACACCATCCCCTGTCGTTTCGTCCACATCCGTATAAATTTTGCCCGCAATATTTCCAAGCCCTAATATCACACCCGTGTCGTTTGCATATTTTTCCATAAATGCACGGTTTCGAAGACTGTCGAAGAATGTACGGTTGCCGTCCCGCTCGCCTTCTTCGTTGATATAAATACACCCACTTTTGCTGTTTATTCCTCCATCTGTCACAATCGTGATGTTGAATAGCTTGTCAAAGTTTGGTCTAAAACTTGTTTTGTAACTTTGGAGCGCATCCAATGGCAAGGTTTCGTATACCCCAACCTTGCTCTCAATTTCTTTTTCAGGCATTGCAACCATCAATTCAATTTCCGCACCACTTTGCAACAAGTCGTATAATTCGCTGCTGCTCACTGCCGCACACCCAATTAGATTCATACTAATTACCATACACGCCAATACCGACACCAACATCCTTTTGATATTCATATACTTTCCACG
>JBHBDS010000084.1:0-2855 GCA_041784625.1 Filifactoraceae bacterium | reverse complement strand
TTTGTTGGAAGGAGCTAGACGAGTAGGAAAGTCTACCATTGCAGAAGAGTTTGCAAAAAATGAATACAAAAGCTACATCCTTATTGATTTTTCAAGAGCGTCTGACGAGGTGATTGCGTGCTTTGACGATATAAGTGATCTGGACATTTTTTTCTTGAGATTGCAAGCAACCACTGGAGGGACTCTATATCCCAAAGAGTCCGTCATTGTGTTTGATGAAGTGCAATTATTTCCAAAAGCGAGGCAGGCAATCAAGCATCTGGTAAGAGATGGACGATACCATTATATTGAAACTGGTTCGCTGATATCAATCAAAAAAAATGTGAAAGATATTTTGATTCCGTCAGAGGAGATGAAAATAGCGGTATTTCCGATGGATTACGAAGAGTTTTGTGATGCGACAGGAGGAAATTATCAGCTGCTGAAAAACATTTTTTCATTGAACAAGCCAATTGGGCAACAAACGAATCGAAAGCTCATGCGAGACCTGAGAATCTATATGGCGGTAGGCGGAATGCCTCAGGCTGTGGAGGCGTATATCGAAGGAGAAAATTTTTCTTATATTGACCAAGTCAAAAGACAGATAATTCAGCTCTACGAAGAAGATTTTAAGAAAATTGATCCTTCAGGAAGAATTTCTGCGATGTATCACTCGATTCCAGCTCAGCTTGCGAAAAATGCAAAAAAATTTCGTATCTCCACAGCGACCAAAACACGAAAACTCGAAAAAGATGACGAATTGTTGTTTGATTTGATCGATTCCAAAACGATTTTGCCATGCTATAATTCGACCGATCCAAGAGTTAGTTTTTCAAGTAGCAAAGATTTGAGCAGCTACAAATTGTATCTAGCGGACACGGGACTTTTTGTGACATTAATGTTTATCGACAGACCATCGACAGAGAACGAAATTTATTCCAAATTGCTAACGGACAAACTACCCGCGAACCTCGGATATCTATACGAAAATCTTGTGGCGCAAATTATCGCAGCATCAGGACGTGAACTCTTCTACCACACATGGGAAAAGGAAGGGAGTACACATTATTACGAAATCGATTTTTTGATTTCTCAAGGCTCAAAAATCTCTGCCATAGAGGTGAAATCATCAGGAACTGGACTGCATCAGTCAATCAAACAGTTTCGCCAGAAGTTTTCAAAAAATATCAAGAATGCTTTTATCTTGTCTCAGCAGGATATCGCAAAAGAAGCAGAACTACAATTTCTTCCGATTTATCTAACACCATTTGTTGTCGAACAATAGTTTCGAGATAGAATTAAGAAATACAGTGCAAAAAGAAAAACTGCACTGTATTTTTGACTTCCAATATTGTTTCTAGCGACGATAATATTTTTGGTTTCGACTGTTGGGTTTATCTGGAATGCTCATATGAATCAGACCTTGCTTGATTGCAGGAAGAAGATAATTTTTTCGGAAGTTTTCTCGTGATTTCAAATGGAGGGATGTAACCCATAATAACTCCTTTCAAAAATCGGATTGAATGTAGTATGCGTTGCATTTTCTGACTATAGAGAAAGCAAGATGCTTCACTGAGCAAAAGATTTATGAATATTGTAATGAATAACTTGTGTTTACCGTCCGTTTTGTATTGCACGCTAATTTACGTTTTATCTTGCTTGCTAACTTCCGTGTTATCTTCCGTCTTTATTTCTTCTATTGTAACACGCAATCATTCCCAATGCACGATTTTTGAAAAAATAACTTGCGTGTTTGACTTGCGTGTTGATATACGAAAAATTTGGGCAGATCATTTGAGATACAAAATTGCGACATACAGAAAATTTTTGTCTGCTATTGTCTGCATTAACATCGTAAAATCCTTGTCACAATCATTGAATTGCTCGTCAATCTTTGAGATAATAGAAAGTAGACATACCAAAGGGATATACCGAAGGAGAAAATATGTTGCTATCGATTATTTTTTTGACGCTGAGCGAAGAACAACAACATCAAGTCGAACAAATCTATGAGCAATATGGTGAGCTCATGCTTCGCACTGCAAAATATTTTTTATCCGACCAAAGCCTTGCAGAAGAGATGTTACAGCAATCTTTCGTAAAGATTATTAAACTTGCCGAAGAAAATAATTTCGATTTTTGTAATAAAACAGCTAGTTTTTACGTTAGTATAGTAAGGAACCTTTGCAGGGATTATCGCCGTAAGCAAAAAAAAGAAAATGCAATTTCGATCGACGCGATGGCATACGAAGGATTGGAGCTAAGTGAGATGCAAAACGAGGATTTCAACCCAGAAAAAATCTTTATCGGGCACGAGATGCGAGAGGAAGTGATGGGATTTATTGATGAGCTTAAACCGATATACAAAGAGGCTCTACTTCTGCGATTAGTGCATGGTTTATCGAATAGAGAAGTTGCTCAGCTGCTCGGAGAGAAAGAGGAGACCATCAATAGTCGCTACCACCGAGGACGCAATATGCTAATCGAAAAAATACAAAGGGGGTGAAGGAATATGAATGAAGAACATAATTGGGATGAAATATTAATAGATCTTCTTTCGGAATATGAAGAAAGAGAAATTGAAAAAATTCAGCTTGAGCAAAAAGATACAAAAATTTCACCAGCACTCGATAGCAGTATTCGTTCCTTGATTCAGCAGAGGAAAAAGCGAAAAAAACTTTGGGAACAAAGCCATTTTCTCAAAGTTGCATCCATCTTGCTTGCATTTGTGTCCATTGGTGCATTGGCATACTTTGCGACACCAAAGTCTGATGCGAAAGTTGAGAATATTATCATCCGAGAGCACTCAGGATACATCACCTACCGATTTGGGACAAAGCCCAGCGATCCACCCACTACGGTAAAATCTTGTGCGT
>JBHBDS010000083.1:0-9527 GCA_041784625.1 Filifactoraceae bacterium | reverse complement strand
ATATGGGAAAATATTTTGGAACAGATGGAGTGAGAGGAGTGGCCAATATCGAGCTTACTCCTCAGCTCGCTTATAATCTCGGAAGAGCCGGAGCCTACGTGCTCCAAAAGCATAGCCAATACCAAGGGCAAAAAACGAAGGTGATCATCGGCACGGACACAAGAATTTCGAAAGATTTATTAACGGCTGCGCTTGCATCTGGCATCATGAGCGTAGGTGGAGACGTGCTTAACGTGGGTATCGTCCCAACACCAGCAGTTGCGTATCTTACACGCAAACATCAAGCGGATGCTGGCGTGGTGATTTCGGCATCGCATAATCCGATGGAGTACAACGGAATCAAATTTTTCAATTCCAAAGGTTTTAAACTCGACGATGATATTGAGGCAGAAATTGAAAAGTTTTTGGATGATATGGATATGATTACCGAAGAAGTTTCTCACGGAAAGATCGGGCAGTTTATTCCATATGAGACAGAAAATGAGTACGCTGACTTTTTGGTTGGATTCCAGCCAATGGACTTTAGCAATCTCAATATCACTTTGGACTGCGCAAATGGTGCAGCATATAAGATCGCACCAGAAGTTTTTGAGCGCCTTGGAGCAAAAGTTTTTGTGATCAATCATGAGCCAGACGGATGTAACATCAATCTCAATGCAGGTTCAACACATGTTGAAGGTTTGATTGAGGCAGTAAAGAAAAATCAATCTGATCTAGGACTTGCGTATGATGGAGATGCCGATCGACTCATTGCAATTGACGACAATGGTAACGAAGTCGATGGCGACCGTATCATGCTGATTTGTGCAAAATATTTGAAAGAAAAAGGAAAACTTGCAGAAAATAAATTGGTTGTCACCGTGATGAGCAATTTGGGATTGCATGTTGCGGCAAAAGAATATGGCATTGAGCTCGAAACAACGGCTGTTGGCGATCGATATGTTTTGGAGAAAATGCTTCAAAAAGAATATTCTTTGGGCGGGGAGCAGTCAGGACATATGATTTTCCTCGATTATAACACAACGGGAGACGGAATCCTTTCGTCGCTGATACTCACGGATATTGTGCAAAAAAGTGAAAAAAAATTGAGCGAACTTGCACAACTCATGCAGATTTATCCTCAAGTGTTGATCAATGCAAAAGTAAAAAATGAACGAAAACTCGAATACCAAACCAATCCAGAAATTCAAAATGCGATCAAAGCGCTGGATGAAAAAATGGATGGACGTGGTAGAACACTAATTCGTCACTCAGGAACTGAGCCGCTGGTTCGTGTGATGCTTGAAGGAGAAAATCTGGAAGAAATCACGGCTTATGCGCAAGAACTATCGGATATGATCGAAAAATTGCTCGGATAATATTCGACGAAAATTGAATAGAGCAAGATAAAAAAGTGTTGCAGAATGAGAAATTTTCATTCTGCAACACTTTTTTTGCTTTTTCTTTGATCAGCAAGAGAGACAAATACTGTTATTTGTATTAAACGTAAATAAGTAATCTTCGAGGGAGTAAAGATTTGATCTTTGTTGAGGGCGAAATTTGAGGTTGTTTTCAATAGAACTTCTTTAATGAGCTACACTATTTGTTTTTGTTGGGAATTTTTTTTTGAATGTGAGGCAAATATTGTGATCAGAATATTGACTTGGCGCTATATATGTTATATCATTATTTCTGTAGTGCATCATATAACGAAAGGAGTGTTGACGATCGAGCTTTCAAGAAGACAACAAGAAATCATCAATATCATCAATGCGAAAATGCCGATTACAGGAGAAGAGATCGCTGGGGTTTTGGGTGTGACTCGTTCTGCTCTTCGGACAGATTTGCAGGTGTTGAGCAAATTAGGTTATCTGGACGCAAAACCCAAAGTAGGATATATCACAAAAACAAAAAAATCGAATACGGAAGATTTTTCAAAAAAGTTGGTGTCGGATGTGATGAGCGTTGCAGCAATCATCAACGAAAAGGAATCTTTGCACAGTACGATTGTGAAAATTTTTTTGGAGGATGTCGGCAGTATTTTTATCATCGGAGAAAAAGGTCTCTCTGGCGTTGTTTCGAGAAAAGATCTCGTCAAGGCAATGATGGGTGGCTTGGACCTAAATACTGTTCCTGTCAGTATGATTATGACGAGGATGCCAAATATTGTTACACTCAGCGAACATGATACGGTGGAGAAGGCGGTCAAAAAATTGATTGTCCATGAAATCGATTCTCTGCCAGTCATTAGCGAAAGAGACGGTGTATCCTATATCGTGGGGCGTTTTACCAAAACGAATGCAACAAAACTTTTTGCAGAGGCAATGAATCCAAGAGAGGGGAATACAAAATGAAATTAAACATCTATGTGCTTTCAGATTCACTGGGGGACACTGGGGAGCAAATCGCCAAAGCCTGTGTTGCGCAATTTGATCATCCGAATTACGAGATTAAGAAATTTGGACATATCGGTGACAAGATTATCGATCATATATTAGATGAGGCAAAAAATGAAAACTCGATGATCTTATATACATCAGTTAATCTTTCGGTTGTGGAAAAGATCAAAGCATTTTCAAAAGAACATCATGTTCCAGCATACGATATCATTGGAGAAATCTTGGTTGGAATGTCCAAAAAATTTGATGCCGAACCAAAGAGAGAATCAGGAGCAATTCGAAAACTCAACAAAGCGTATTTTAATCGTGTTGAGGCGATCGAATTTGCAGTGAAATACGATGATGGAAAAGATCCGCGTGGACTCAAAAAAGCGGATGTCGTCTTATTAGGCATTTCTAGAACGTCCAAAACGCCACTGTCGATGTATCTCGCAAATAAAAATATCAAAGTAGCAAATATTCCACTTGTACCAGAATCTTTGCCACCAAAAGAATTGGATGAGATTTCATCGAGCAGAATTATTGGGCTGATCAACTCGCCGGAGAAACTAAACCAGATTCGAGAGGAGAGATTAAAAGCGCTTGGGCTTGGAAAAGGTTCTAGCTACTCATCGATGTCGAGAATTTTGGAAGAGCTTGACTACGCAGAAAAAATTATGAAAAAAATTGGCTGTCCGATCATTGATGTTTCGAACAAAGCAATTGAAGAGACGGCAGAAATCATCATAAATATTCTAAAAAAACAAGGTATTAATGTACTAAAAGATCAATAGGAGGATGAAATGAAAAAGTTTGTTTACAATTTCAAAGAAGGAAACAAAGATATGAAATCTTTGCTAGGCGGAAAGGGAGCAAATCTAGCTGAGATGATTAACATTGGACTCAATGTACCACAAGGTTTTACGATCACAACAGAGGCTTGCATCGAGTATTACGAAAAAGGCAAAGAAATTTGGGAAGAACTACATACTGAAATCAAGCAAAAGCTGTCGGAGCTCGAAAATGAAACTTCCAAAACATTTGGTGGAGGAGAAAATCCTTTGCTCGTATCCGTACGCTCGGGATCGGTGTTCTCGATGCCTGGAATGATGGATACCATTTTGAATCTTGGGCTCAATGATAGCACGGTTGAAACAATCAGCAAGAATACAAATAACGAACGTTTTGCTTATGATAGCTATCGCCGTTTCATCCAAATGTTCTCCGATGTTGCGATGGGAATTGCAAAATCAAATTTTGAGCATGCTCTTGAAAAAATGAAGGAGAACAAAGGTGTTGAAAATGATGTTGACCTAGATGCAAACGACTTGAAACTTCTGGTCGATCAATACAAAGAAATTTATAAAAGAGAAAATGGACAGGATTTCCCACAAGATCCAAAAGAACAATTGGTGCTTGCAGTGAAAGCAGTATTTGATTCTTGGGAAAATCCTCGTGCAAAAATTTATCGTGACCTCAACGGAATTTCTCACAAGCTCGGAACAGCAGTAAATATCCAAAGCATGGTATTTGGTAATACTGGCGACAAATCAGGAACCGGTGTTGCGTTTACTCGTAACCCAGCAACTGGAGAAAATGCGGTATTTGGTGAATTTTTGATGAATGCGCAGGGTGAGGATGTCGTGGCAGGAATCCGTACGCCACAATCGATCGATCAGCTTCGAGATGTTATGCCAGCGGTGTATGATCAGTTTATCCAAACGACTCAAATTCTCGAAAATCATTACAAAGATATGCAGGATATCGAGTTTACGATTGAGAACGAAAAACTATATATTCTGCAAACTAGAAATGGAAAACGTACTGCAAAAGCTGCGGTGAATGTTGCGGTTGACTTGGTAAAAGAGGGGAAAATTTCGAAGGAAGAATGTATTTCTCGAATCGAGCCAAATGTTTTGGAACAGCTTCTCCACCCAGCATTTGATCAAGAAGAGATCAAAAAGCATGAAGTACTTGCAAAGGGTCTTCCTGCATCGCCAGGGGCAGCGTCTGGAAAAATTTATTTCTTTGCGGAAGATGTTGTGGCAGCAAAAGAAAAAGGCGAACAAGCAATTTTGGTTCGACAAGAGACTTCTCCAGAAGATATTGCGGGAATGATCAGCTCAGAGGGAATACTGACAGCAAGAGGCGGAATGACTTCTCATGCTGCGGTAGTTGCTCGAGGAATGGGAAAATGCTGTGTCGCAGGAGCATCGGATATTCGTGTCGATGAAGCACAAAAAATCATGCGCATTGGCAACCGAACTTTTGTAGAGGGCGATGTGATCTCTCTGGATGGATCGACAGGAGTGATTTATCTTGGTAGCATTCCAAAAGCAAGTATGAGTATGATCGAAAACTTTGACGTGTTGATGGGATATGTTGATGAAACAAGAACGCTCAAAGTGCGTGCGAATGCAGATAACCCACGTGACTCAAAAAAAGCAATCGAACTTGGCGCAGAGGGAATTGGACTTTGCAGAACAGAGCATATGTTCTTTGAAGAGGATCGAATCCTAAAAGTTCGCAAAATGATTATGGCAGAGGATGTAGAAGAAAGAGTAGAAGCACTGAACGATCTTCTTCCATTCCAAAAACAAGATTTTATTGAAATCTACGAAGTGATGGGCGAACTTCCAGTGACCGTTCGACTTCTCGATCCACCGCTGCATGAGTTCCTACCAAACAACGAAGAAGACATGAAAGAAGTTGCTGCAGCGATGAACCGAAGTTTTGAAGAGGTAAAAGACATCGTGGACAAACTCCATGAATTTAACCCTATGCTCGGACACCGTGGATGTCGTCTAGCGATCACTTATCCAGAGATTTACAAAATGCAAGTTCGTGCGATTATCGAAGCAGCGCTTGAAATGAAACAAAAAGGTGTAAATATCGAACCGGAAATTATGGTGCCTCTTATTGCAACTAAAGCAGAGCTTGTACAAATCAAAAAAGATTTGGAAGAAACCATCCAAGCTGTTTTTGAAGAAAAAGGTGCGAAAGTTGAATACACGATTGGTACGATGATTGAAGTTCCAAGAGCAGCGATTACGGCGGATGAAATTGCAGAAGAGGCGGCGTTCTTCAGCTTCGGAACAAATGACTTGACTCAGATGGGATTTGGATTCTCTCGTGATGATGCAGGGAAATTCCTTGGTGAGTATGTGGAGAGAGAAATTCTTCCAGCGAGCCCATTCGAAACTTTGGATCAAACAGGAATCGGAAAACTCGTACAAATGGCGGTCGATCTTGGCAAAAAAACCAATCCAAATATCAAACTGGGTGTTTGCGGAGAGCATGGTGGAGACCCTGCGTCGGTAGAATTTTTCTACAAAGCGGGACTAAATTATGTGAGCTGTTCGCCATTTAGAATTCCAATTGCAAGACTTGCTGCAGCACAAGCTGTTTTGAAAAATAAATAGCATAGATGATAAGCGGATTGAAAATTAGTTTATAGAATAGTTCTTAAAACGTGGAGAATGCAGACAGACTGATTCAAAAAATTGTGTTCGAAACTCGGAAGAAAAATTAAATCATGTATAAATATTGCCCCCACAATCGTTGGATTGATGGGGGCATATTACAATGCGTTTTTGCTAAAAACGTTCAAAAGAATTTTTAGTTCTATGACGTTTTTTAATGGGTATCATACAATCATTGTTTCTGCAGTGAGAGCAGTCGTATCATTTTGATTAACGAATAGTTGCTACTATATTGCGAAGGATTGAATCGTCTGAGAGGATTCGGAATCTTCATTTTGCAGATTAGACAACTGGATCAATAGATCAGTCACTTTGGTGTCGCCAGAGAATCTTTTTCCAGGAGCGGAGACAACGATACAGTTACGACTATTGTCCGACTCAATGATTTGTTTTACTTTTTTGAACTGCTCAGCAGAGCTTAGCGAAGAACCGCCAAATTTTGCTACAATTTTTTTGCTTGGCATCGTCATGGAGCGATTCTCCTCCCTTAGTTGATTCAAGTTTGCTCGATTGTTCATAACGGTTCTCCTTTCATAAATTTTTGCTTAAAATCACGGAATAGTTTTTCATTCTCACTGATAATTAAACGGATTATAGCAGACGAAATAAAGTATTGCAACAAAAAAAGCAAAAATTTCTCTTGGAAACGTTTGCTTTTCAATATTTTCGGATAATCACGAAAGATAATAAGAAGAATCGTTCGACTATTCGAGATAGCCCATCGCCTTTATCATCTCTGCAACGAGCAATGCGCCGCCCGCTGCGCCACGCAATGTATTGTGCGAAAGTCCGACGAACTTGAAATCAAATAAAGAATCTTCTCGAAGTCTGCCTGCTGAAATTTGCATTCCTTTTTGAGCTTCTCGATCGAGTTTTGTTTGAGGACGATTATCTTCCTCAAAATATCGGATGAATGGTTTTGGTGCGGAAGGAAGATTAAGCTCATCTACAGCAGAGGAATAGTTTTTCCAGCAAGATAAAATTTCCTCTTTGGATGGCTTTTTCGCAAATTTTACGGCAACGGTTGCAAGATGACCGTCAAGCACAGGAACGCGGATACATTGTGCCGAAATTTTTGGGAGTTCTGCGTTTTTGATTTCTCCAGCTACGTCATCAATATATCCAAGAATTTTTAGTGGTTCTTTTTCGCTTTTTTCTTCCTCGGCTCCGATGTATGGAATCACATTGTCGATCATTTCCTCCCATTGTGCAAAAGTTTTTCCAGCTCCAGAGATTGCCTGATAGGTGCTGACAAAAACTTCTTGGGGCTCAAACTCTCGTAGTGCGTAGAGCATTGGAACATAGCTTTGGATCGAGCAGTTTGGTTTTACTGCAATGAATCCTTTTTGCGTTCCAAGTCGCTTTCGCTGATGATTGATGACCTTGATATGATCTTTGTTAAGCTCTGGCATAATCATCGGGACATCTTTTGTCCAACGATTTGCGGAGTTGTTGGAAACGACGATGATTTCAGCTTTTGCATATTTTTCTTCCAGCGCAACAATTGCGTTGGAGTCCATATCGAGCGCACAGAGCACAAGCTCAACTTCTTGTGCAATTTTTTCTACGTCATTTACATCCTGCACAATCATATTTGCAGCGTAAGAGGGGATATCGGTCGTCATATGCCAGCGACCCTCGACTGCATCACGGTAAGATTTTCCTTTCGAGTTTGGACTTGCTGCCAAAACTTTTACGTCAAAATAGGGATGGTTGTCGAGCAAAAGGACAAAGCGTTGGCCAACCATTCCAGTTGCGCCCAATATGGCGATATTCGTTTTTTTCATAATTTATCCTCGCAAATAATTTTTGGTAGTTACTCTCGACCTTCTTTACGGACGATATGTTGATAGTGATACTGTAGATAGATAGTTATATTATCTCACGTGGGATTGGGTAGGCTCCAACTACAACTCTAAACATTATTGTTTAATAGTTAGGGAGCTCCTAAACAATCATTTTCGCAATATTAATGATGTCGCTGACGACCGCAGAAGCGGTTGGTCTTGAACCAGCTCCTTGCCCTTGCAGAAAAATTTCTCCTGCGTTATCACAAGTGATGAGCACAGCATTGCCCGCTCCGCTAACTGAGCCGAGCGCAGAGTTTGCAGGGACAATGGTAGGTTCTACAATTACATGTGGTTCACCATCTTGAAGCGTTGCTGTTCCGATGAGTTTGATCAAAGAACCAGACTGAGATGCAGCGTGTATTTCTTCCGCTGTAACGGAGGTGATTCCTTTGCGTAAAATATTTTCTGGCTTTGGATATTTTCCGAATGCTTGTTTGGATAAAATGCAAAGCTTGTACATCGAGTCGTAACCCTCCACATCTGAGGTCGGGTCCGCTTCGGCAAAACCAAGTGCCTGTGCAGAAGAAAGTGCGTCGGTATAAGTTTTGTTCTCGCTTGCCATCGAGCTGAGAATGTAATTGGTTGTTCCATTTACAATTCCTTGAATCGAAAGAATATTGTTTGCTTCCAGCGATTCGTTGATCGTTCGAATTACAGGAATTGCACCAGCAACGGCAGCCTCAAATGCAAAATGAATTTCTTGCTCTTTTGCAAATTTCTCCAACTCGCCCTCGGATTTTGCGATAGCCAATTTATTAGCGGTTACAATATGCTTTCCAACTTTCATCGCTTTGACCATACAATCTTTTGCGACGGTATCACCACCGATGAGTTCAACAACGATCTTGATTTCAGGATCATTAAGAATTTCGTCGAAATCAAGCGTCAATAGCTCTGGTGAAAGAGTAGGGTATTTGCTAAGATCTCGAACCAAAATCTTTTTCACCTCAATATCAACATATTTTCCGGTGCTTTCATAAATTCTGTTGCTGATGAGGGCGTTGTTTTCTCGAAGAACAGCTTCGACACCGCTTGCGACGGTTCCAAAACCCAATAATGCAATTTGCAAAACTTCTTTTTTCATAATTAAAGTTCCTCTCTCATTTGGCTTATTCGTATTTTTTATTTGAATGAGAATATTTTTCTTTTTTGCTGGCTTGATGGCATCCTTGTGATATACCTGCGCACCATCTTGTGTAATCTTGAGCAATTCGTCGTAGCTAAGCAGCGGAATCGTTTGCGCATCTGAATCAAAGGCGGGATCGGCGGTCATCACGCCCGTTACATCAGTCCAATTTTCATACAAATCGGCATCCAATCCGCTTGCCATAATAGAACCTGTAATATCGGATCCACCACGCTCAAAGGTTTTGATCTCGCCATTGGAATCCACGCCATAAAAGCCAGGGATGACGACTTTTTGGTCAGAACGAATGGTTTTTACTAAAAGATCTTGCGTTTTTTCCTCGTCGAGTTTTCCTTTAGCGTCAAACACGATAAAATCCTTTGCATCGACAAAATCGTAACCGAGATATTTTGCCATGATTTTTGCGTTGAGATATTCGCCGCGACTCAGTATAAAATCGCGAGAGTGGTGGTTTTTGAGTTGATCGATTTCCGAAAGAATTTCTTCAACAAAATCCGATTCGAGTTCCAAACCAGAACAGATTTCAAAAAAACGAGACCTAAGTGTTTGTATGATCGATTCAATTTTATCTTCAAATTCTACTTTTATTACTTTTTTGTCGTTGGAATTATTATGATTCATATTTACCTCAAAAAAATTTGATCGAATAATAATGTGGTTATCGAATTTCGTAATGAAATGTACAACCAGT
>JBHBDS010000082.1:0-14662 GCA_041784625.1 Filifactoraceae bacterium | reverse complement strand
TGTTCCTGCTCCATCTTGCCGTTAATGTAGCCTGCCATATACAAAACCGCTAACGGGAAACCCTCGCCAGTCTGTGGGTGTTGCTCTAGTAGTTCCTCGTACAAGCCTTTAATTTCTTCTACCTGCGGGATTTCTAATTCCCATACCATCGCCGTTGCTTTGTCTGTGTAATTTACCTTGCTCATTTTCTTTTACCTCCAGGTTGGTTTTTCCCCTCGTAGCTGCCTAGTTGGTTTTTTATTTTTTGGCGGTTCCCCCTTAGGGGGGAGCGACCGAATTTATGAGGGAGCGTCAGGGGGGGTCTTTTTCTTTTTTTTCTTTTTCTCTATATCTCTTATACTCTTATTCTCTTACTGGAAATTATCCAATTTTTCGGTTGGACATCCATTGGAAATAAATTGGAAATTTTCCAATCACTTCTTCATCTTGCCTTTACTGGTATTTGACTTCTTTTTTTCGTTCTGCTTATACTTCGCCCATATCGTTTCAGAGCCAGTCATTTCTTCAACTCCTACCAGTTTACAGTTGCCGTTTTCGTCAATTTCCATCAATCCAGCTTGCAAAAAATAAGCTAAAGCAAGCTCCATTTCTTGCGTAGTTGTCTTTGAAATAGCTGCTAATTTTTCGGTACTATATGCGTGAAATTCGCTTCCTATTTCTCGTACCAATACACCATTAGTATTTAGAGTAATCAAGCACAATTTGAGATATATAATAGAGTTTAATTGTCCGTTTTCTTGATCTTCTAGCCAATCAATTTCCTTTCTGCTAAAGAAATTTTCGTTTAGTTTCAGCCAACGAAATCTTTTTTCGGTTTTTTTCATTGCCACGTAACCCCCCTTTCTATCAAGTGTTGCGGTTTGTTAGTGCTTTGTTGGTCGTTTGTTAGTGCTTTGTTAGTTGCTTTGTTAGACTCATTGTCTATGTCTTGGTAAAGCCTCCAATTTACAATAGTTATAAGACTTGCTTACTTTGTTGATTCGTTTGTTGGTGTGCCCTTGGTGTGCCCTTGGTGTGCCCTTGGTGTGCCCTTGGTTTGCCCAACAAATAGGATGGTGGGCGTGTAGTGCTGTATTTTCAATGATTGCGGAGTTTGGAACGTGTGCCCATTTTTCGCATTACGGTATTTTTACCAAGGGGTATTGGTATTTTCACCAAGGGGTATTGGTATTTTCACCAAGGGGTATTGGTATTTTCACCAAGGGGGGAGGCTAACAGATGCCTTTTCGCTCCTGCTCTTTTTTCTCTAATTGCCTTTTTATTTCCTCGGGGTCAGAAATCGAATAATTTTCTGAAACGAGGTTCAAACGTTCTCTAAAATAATCGGAATTAACTTTTCCTTTTACAACCCAAAAACCTTTATTTTCTAGCTCCGTATTTAGTTCTTTGATGATCCGATACGCCATAGCCCTTGAAACGTCCAAAATTGCCATCACGTCATACACATTATATAGTGGTTTCGTCATATTCTTGCCTCCTAGCTCCATAGGGCTTTATTCAGCCTTGGAAGTATCCAAATATGTTTTCTCGCTCATACCATCAAGAAAAGCGTATACAGCTGCAAAATAGCCATTCGATTCTTTAGGGCTTTCGCTGACTGCCAAACAAGCCAGCAAGTCCCACAACTCCGAAACGTCTTTTCGTAATTCTTTGCGCTCCTCCACGGTGTATTTTCTGCTCATTATTTCGCCTCCTGTTTGCTTCCTAAAAACTTGTTGATGAAATAGATTTGCCCTTTGCCAGTTACCTTTGGGGTAATCGTGATTCTTATACTTCCATCGGGGTTTGTGACATTTCTTTCGACAATCTCAAATAAACCTTGTTCCATCGCTCGTTGTGTTGGTGTGTTCTTTCTAGCTCCATTTTTTGCCAAATAGCCATTGTGACGCAGCCATTCAAATAATCGATTCTGCCCGATCGCAACGCCGTTTTGTGTTATCAGCTTTGCTAACTCCGCTACAAGTATACTTGTATTGCTTGATGCTACCGCCTCAGCAAATAGAACTCGTGGGGCTTGTTCCTGTAGTGTTTTTGATTGGTTAGCATTTTCAGCAATTAACCGCTGTTCTCGCTCTGCCTTGTCTGCCAATATCCTTAGAGCCTCGGGATAGTCTTTTGGTAGTTGTGGTTGTTCCAGCTTGTCGATATATTCGATTACCGCCTTGCGTACAAATTTACTTTCACGGATTAATACTTGCCTACTTTGTTTTAGGTCCAAAATATACATTGGGTACTCTTGTTTGTTTTGCGGATGGATATAACGGGTTTCCAAAATATTTAGGAGACCCCCCGTCTCATCCGAAAATTCATCTCTAATGACTTGTAAAAAATTATCGTGTCTAAGTTCGGTCTTGTTTCCCTCTTGCTCTCTGAATTGATTAATAAGCTCCACAAGCTCCAAACTGCTAAATGTGTCTTTGTTCTGCAGCATATTACTTTCCTGCTCCTTCCTCTTCCAAAATATCCATCACGCCAACCCCTAGCGCATTTGCCAGTTTGTGGGCTGATTTTGGGGATATGTTTTTCCCGTTCATTAGCTGCGATACTGTCCCAACTGTCAAAGTTGCTTGTTCTGCTAATTTGGATTGCCCCCAACCCTTGATGATCATTAGTTTTTCCGTTTTGGCTCTCGATAGTTTCATAAAATCCTCCTTAATCACAATTAGCAATAATATAGGGATAATATATCACGTAATGCGATTTAATGCAATAATTTATTGCAAATATTGCATTATTTTTTTATTCGTTGTACAATGTAATTTACATATAGAAAGGGGACGGTTTATGACTTTTTCAGATAAAATCAAAAATCTTAGGTTTGAAAAAAAGCTTACGCAAGAAGAAATTGCGGAGAAGGTAGGAATAGGGCAGTCAACATATGCACAATACGAAAGCGGAAAAAGAAAGCCAAGTCCCGAAAAACTCGAGAAACTGGCAAAAGTACTAAATGTTTCTCCGAACTATCTTTTGGGCTGGGAAGATGAAAGCAATATGGATAAAATGACGATATACATCGATAAGTTAATTGAGAACACCGTTAATGAAAAAATCGTTTGGAAATATATTGAGCCATACTTAGATGATGACGATATCGAAAGATATTCAGAATATCATAGGGAACTATTTAGAGAACTTACAGAATATGATAATTATGTAGTGGAAGAGGGGGGCAGATATGAAACATACGAATGTGCATTCTCCAAAACAGCTATTTTATTTCACTGCTACACAGAAATATCGAAATATCAGTTATTAGCGATCTCGAAATACGAAAACGGGAAAAATTCAATGATTATTACTCCAATCGAAAGAAATCGTAAACTAACAGAACTATTTGAGGCAATACAGCAAGTTAGAACTGGCTTCAAAATTGAAACTTTAGATAACTTCATATCCGATCTACAAGAATTGGAAAAGGAATAATATTCAAGATATGGGGATAGGTAGCCGCAATTTTGGGAGAGAGGTAGCCACTAATAAACTGTTAGCCGTTGGGGTGAGTGCCCCCCAATTTGAGGGCTAGGGGGGAACGGTGGAGCTACTGAAAACAGATAATTTCTATTCGGGAAATTTTCCAAAATGAGGAGATAGGTAGCCCCAAAAATAAACGAGAGGTAACCGCAAACAGAGCAAAATAACAGGGGGTACATATGCCATCATACAAAAACGAGAATACGGGCAAATGGTATTGTAGCTTTTACTACACCGACAGCAGCGGAAAGCGCAAAAAAAAGAAAAAAGAGGGCTTTAAGACAAAGAGAGAGGCGGAGCAGTGGGAGCGTGAATTTTTGACGAGCTCCACAGCAAGTACAGAGATCACTATTAACGCCCTGTATTCGCTCTATATCGAGGACAAGAAGAAGAGAATACGCCCAAGCTCTTTAAGCTCGCTTAATATCGATTTTCAAGCGCACATATTGCCACATTTTGGGAATATGCCAGTAAACAAGATAACACCTATAGATATTAAGAATTGGCAAAATGAATTATTAGCAAAGAAAAAACGAGTAGATGCAAACGCAACACTAAGCCCAAAATACATTAATCAGCAAAAGAACCATCTATCAGCGTTGTTTAATTATGCGGTGAAGCTCTACGGACTAGAAAAAAACCCGTGCAAGCTGGTAGACGCTCTAAAAATTACGTCCAAGCCTAAAATAGATATATGGACAGAAGAACAATTTACGCACTTTCTCGACGGGATTAACAGACGGGATAACGTGTTACCGTACTTGATATTATTCTATGGAGGCTTGCGGATCGGGGAGCTCCTCGCCCTCACTTGGGGGGATATTGATTTTGAAAACAAGACAATTTGCATAGATAAATCAATTCAGCGCATAGGCGAATGGGGCAACTCTACAATGGTTGGAGCTCCAAAAACAAATAGCGGATACCGTACTATCAAAATGCCCGATAAGGTATTTGAAGAGCTAGAATATTACAAAACAAGGTACTACAACCCTAAAGAAGAATATGCCATATTTCTAAAAGATATGGGATGGTATCGGTACATTTTGGATAGTACCGCAAAAAAACAAGGTTTAGAGCCTATACGACTTCACGACCTCAGACATTCCCACGTTTCCCACCTCATACATCTTGGGGTTAATCCTGTAGCAATATCAAAGAGAGTAGGACACGAAAACGTGAGCATAACACTAGACACATACAGCCATCTTTACCCCGACGCAGAAAATGAAATTATGGAGCTATTCAACGGGAAATAAATAGCGTACTAAAAACGTACTAAAAAATATGGATTGAGTAGAAAATAAAGAAAAATGGTATAATAATAGGAAACAAAAGCATTGAAATAGACATACGAGAGATAATGGAGGATTTATGCAAAAAATAGGAATTTTGTTGTACAACGTAGCAACCATTTGATGAGGGTAGTTTTAATAATGGATTTCAAAGAATATATGACTTATAAGTCGCTCAAAAATTTAAGAGATCATCATCCCGCTTGGAGGATGTTGGCATCGGACAATGCTTCTTTTGTGTTGTCCTTTTTTTATTAAGAATTTGTTCTACGGAATCATCGAAGGTTGTCGGAGCATCATCTTATTAGTAGGCTCGAAAGTCATATGGAACTCATTTCGCTGCTGAGAAATTTCGTCGATGCGCAATGGTTGGAACAATTAAAAAGCCAAAGAGAGACATAAAAACAAAAGAAATTGTTGAAACAACATAAAAGTCCTGGCTGAAATAGTCAGGACTTTTGATATTTTTTGCAATTAGAAAAAAATGTTGCTTTGAGGCTGACCTGGTCTTTGCCCCCACACTCGCCTGCTGGGGATTTGCTCGGGGTCTACCTCACGCTTACCCTCTCGATTTTCTCGGCAGGACTTACTTCTAGAATGCGCCATGCTCATTTTGATCGCTATGCCAAAACTTACGTGGGTCCTTTTGTCCGCATCTGACATGGACTTGCAACCACAGACCCTCAAAGCGCTTCCATTGTACAAAATATCTGAGAAATTGTCAATTACAAAAGATATTTTGGATCGTGTCAATTTGTTGTGGAGTTTTCTCTTGATAACTTGGAGCAATATTTTTATCGTTTTCGATGCAGATAATAGCATCTACAAAGCTACTCGAAGCATCAAATGTAGAAAAATTTTTATGTAGAAATCGACAAAAAACGAAAAAATGTGTTTTGACAAGCCTGGCGTCAAATGATGACAATTTTTGCAGGAATTGTTTTGATTCGGATGACAATTTGAACAAAAAAGCCATTGCATCGCGTCGATTGTTTTGCTCATTCCGAATGATATGACGAGTAGTTTGTATAAATTCTGCAAGAAATGCCAAAAAATATTGCATTTTTGATGAAGTATGATAGTATATACAAATAAGAATTTTCGTTTGAATAAATTTAAGAGGAAAATATTGTAAATCTATAAAATTTGATGTTGAGCGCACTTGATTTTTTAGAAGGATTCTCAAGCCATCGATACTGCACGGTGTTTTTTGCTTCGTGGAGTGTACTTGATTTTCTAAAAGAGTTTGAGTGCAAAAATTGTTGAGGATTGTGGAGCGAGGATATTTTTTCAGTGTAGTTTTGGACGAAAATTCAATCCGAAAAATTATGACTGTGATACGTTTAGAAATGTTGAAATAGAGGAGCAATTATGAAAAAATTTAAGAGAATTCTCGTGGCGAATCGTGGTGAAATCGCGATTCGAATTTTTAGGGCGTGCAGCGAGCTAGGCATTCGCTCGGTGGCAATTTATTCCGAAGAGGACAAGACGGCGCTCTTCCGCACCAAAGCGGACGAATCCTATCTCGTGGGCAAGGACAAAAATCCTGTCGAGGCGTATCTTAATATGGACGAGATCATTCGACTTGCGCTCAAAAAAGGCGTGGATGCGATTCATCCAGGTTATGGTTTTTTGGCAGAAAATGCCGAGTTTGCGCGCAGATGTGAAGAGGCTGGCATTGCTTTTATCGGGCCAAATGAAACGATGATCAATGCGCTCGGGGACAAAATCCAGTCCAAAATCGTGGCAAAAAAAGCGCAAGTACCGACGATCCCTGGTGTCGAAAAACCAATCCAAAACGATCGTGAAGCACTCGAGTTTGCAAAGCTCGCAGGTTTTCCTGTGATGATCAAAGCATCAGCAGGCGGCGGCGGTCGTGGAATGCGCATCGTGCACAACGAGGGCGATCTGATCGAAGCATATCATAATGCAAGCTCTGAGGCAAAAAAAGCGTTTGGAGTGGAAGATGTTTTTATCGAAAAATATCTCGAAAGCCCAAAACATATCGAGGTGCAAATTCTCGGCGACAAACATGGCAACATCGTGCATTTGTACGAGAGGGATTGCTCCATTCAGCGACGTCACCAAAAAATTATCGAGTTCACGCCAGCGATTTCGATTTCCGAAGAAAAAAGACAGCAGATTTGTGCTGATGCGATCAAAATTGCTCGTGCGGTAGGCTATGAAAATGCGGGCACGGTAGAATTTTTGCTCGATAAGGAGAACAATCATTATTTTATCGAGATGAATCCAAGAATCCAAGTCGAACACACGATCACCGAAATGGTGACGGGCATCGATATCGTGCAGAGCCAGATTCTGATTGCGGAGGGCTATGCGCTGGACTCCAAGGAGATCAACATTCCATCGCAAGAAAGCATTCGTCCACAAGGCTATGCGATTCAGTGCCGTGTGACGACAGAAGATCCGTCGAATGATTTTGCTCCAGACACAGGAAGAATCGACGTGTATCGTTCGGGCTCGGGTTTTGGGATTCGTCTGGATGGCGGCAACTCCTCGGCGGGCTCAGTGATTTCGCCATACTACGATTCGTTGCTCGTAAAAGTGACTTCGCATTCGAGAACTTTTGAAGATGCAATTCGAAAATCAATTCGTTCGCTCAAAGAGACGACGGTCGCGGGGGTAAAAACCAATATCGGATTCCTCATCAATGTGCTGAATACGGAAAGTTTTGCTGAGGGGCGTTGCGACACGCATTTTATTGCAGAGAATCCACAGCTTTTTGATATTCGTCCCAAAAATGACCGTGAGCTCAAACTGCTCAATTACCTTGGCGAAGTGATTGTGAACCAGACCAAAGGGCATAAGCCAGATTTTGACGTGCCGCCAGTTCCGTCGGGACTTAGCCAAGAAAATCTCTATGGCACAAAACAAATTCTCGACGAGCGTGGAATCGACGGACTGATTGAGTGGATTCATGCGCAGAAAAAACTGCTCATCACGGATACGACGATGCGTGATGCGCACCAATCGCTGATGGCGACGAGAGTTCGAACCAAAGATATGACCAAGATTGCCAAAGCGACTTCGGTGTACGGACAGGATCTGTTCTCGCTGGAGATGTGGGGCGGTGCAACTTTTGACGTGGCGTATCGATTCCTACATGAATCGCCATGGCGAAGATTGCAGGAGCTTCGTGAGAGAATCCCAAATATTTTGTTCCAAATGCTGATTCGTGGTAGCAATGCGGTCGGCTATAAAAATTATCCAGACAATGTGAACCGAGAATTCATCCGAGAGTCGGCAAAAAACGGCATCGATATTTTCCGAATTTTTGACTCGCTCAACTGGATGGATGGCATGATCCCTGCGATAGATGAAGTGCGTGCAAACGACAAAATCGCCGAGGCATGCATCTGCTATACAGGAGATATTCTTGATGAGACAAGAGATAAATATAATCTAAAATACTATGTCGATATGGCAAAAGAAATCGAAAAAGCAGGTTCGCATATTTTGGGCATCAAAGATATGTCTGGCTTGCTCAAGCCATACGCAGCAAGTAAATTAATTCGTGCGCTCAAGCAAGAAATTTCGATTCCGATTCATCTCCACACGCACGACACCTCGGGCAATGGCGTGGCAACCGTGCTGATGGCGGCAGAAGAAGGCGTAGATATCGTCGATACAGCGTTCAACTCGATGTCGGGACTGACCAGTCAGCCCGCACTCAACTCCGTCGTAGCAGCGCTCGAGAACACGGAGCGTGCGACAGGAATTGATCTAGATCGCATCGAAGAAGTGTCCAGATATTGGGCGGCGGTGCGACCAGTGTACGCAAAATTTGAATCTGATCTAAAATCGGGAACAACCGAAGTGTACAAATATGAAATTCCAGGCGGTCAATACTCGAATCTTCGTCCACAAGTCGAAAGTTTTGGGCTCGGACACCGTTTTGAAGAAGTCAAAGAAATGTTCAAAAGCGTCAACTACATGGTCGGCGACATCGTAAAGGTAACGCCGTCATCCAAAATGGTCGGGGACTTTGCCATCTTTATGATGCAAAATGATCTCACACCAGAAAACATTGTTGAAAAAGGACAAAATCTCACCTATCCAGACTCCGTTGTCGCATACTTCAAAGGAATGATGGGACAGCCGATGGGCGGATTCCCAGAAGATATTCAAAAAATGGTGCTCAAAGGGGAAGAGCCGATCACCGTGCGACCAGGGCTCTTGCTCGAAGATTTTGACTTTGAAGGCACAATTCAGATGCTCGAAGAAAAACACAAAATCAAAGCGGATATGAAAGATGCGCTCGCCTTTGCGCTTTACGGCAAAGTTTTTGAAGATTATCTCGATGCGTACAAACAATATGGCGATCTGCAGCACATGGGCTCGGATGTATTTTTCCACGGGCTCAAAGAAGGCGAGATGGCAGAGATCGAAGTCAAAAAAGGACGCAAACTCGTGACCAAACTGCTCTCGATCGGACAACTCGACGCCGAAGGATACCGCACGCTCGCTTTTGAAGTCAACGGAAATCGACGAGAAATCCGTGTGTTCGATAAACATTCTGGCAAAAAAGAATCGGTAGTCTACACCGCGATGGCCGACCCGCAAAACCCAAATGAAATCGGTGCGGCGATTCCAGGCACGATCGCAAAAATTCTTGTCAGCGCAGGCGAAAAAGTCAAGCAAAATCAAACGCTGATGATCATCGAGGCAATGAAAATGGAAACCGTTGTGATGGCAAAAGAAGATGGAGTCGTCAAGGAAATCCTCGTCAAAGAAAAAGAGCAGATCAAAGCGGGACAGCTCCTTGTCGTGATGGAAGGGTAGTTTTGTTGAAAAAACAGAGAAACAAAAAAATAGATCAGATGAAAATGGTGGAGGTGACTTCATCATTTTCTTTTGCGCAAAAAACATGATGAAAATATTTTTGGAATGATTACTGTGGGATGATTACAGAACAGGATTTAGTTTGTGTCCCTTATGTCGCAGCAGTTGCACTTTCAAATTGAGCAGCTCGATGCTGACGGACAGTTCTTTTGCGACATCATAATAATTCGGGTAGGTCTCGAGCAGATCAAACACGGATTCGTCAGTGATCAGAAGCTCGGCAGCAAAAAGATTTGCCTCATACTCAGGTTTTGCGGTCATATCGTATACAGTCACGTCGATATGTTTTGCAAAATAATCATGCATCAAAAGATGACCCAACTCGTGGGCGCAAATATATTTTTTCATGAAGCGGTTGAGATTGTTATTGATGACAACCGACTGGACATCCTCATAGGTAAAGCAGTAGCCTTGGATTTCGCCTGTAAAATCATACATCATTACAAAAATATCCAAACACTCGCAAAGTGCAAAAGGGTCACGCTCATCATGTTCTTCGACAAGGGATTCCACCAACTCAATAATATTATCTTTCGTCATAATTTTTTTGCAAACGCAACATCCTTGGCAGCATATCCACCACAAAATATTGCAAATTCCTGCGATACTCCTTTGTTCAAATTGCTTGTGGTTTATTCTACCATAGGAATGGCGTTTTGAATACTCTCTTGTGGAACAAAATTGATCAGCAAAAGATTGGACTCATCATTTTGAAAAAATTCGGCGCAGTGAGAACAATGCTCAGCTTTGTGAAAGCGTTTTTTTAGGTTGTTGAGTAACTGATAATATGATAGAATTAGTTTGTTGAAAATAATTTCATTATTTTGGGAGGGAACAATGAACTATATTAATGAACAATTGTCAAAGCGTATCGAAGAAATCACTTTGGCGCTAACTGGCGAGCTGAGCGTGGTGGATACGCCAGGAGAACTTGATTCGGTACGAAAAGTATACGAGATTTTTGAGGAGATGCCATACTACAAGGCGCACCCAGAAGATCTTTTTTATGTGGACCTCAACGATGAACTTGGCAGAAAAAGCGTGATTGCGATTCTTCGTGGACAAAAAGCAAAATCCAACAAAACGGTTGTGATGATTGGACACACAGACACAGTAGGAATCTCGGACTACGGCAACCTTGCGCAGTATGCAAACAAACCATATGAATTGATGGAAAAGCTAAAAGACGTTCAACTTACTCCAGCGGCGAAGAGAGATCTAGAGAGCGGAGAGTATCTTTTTGGACGTGGAATATTCGATATGAAAGCGGGCGATGCCGTGATCATGGGAATCATGGAAGAGATCGCTAAAGACATCGAAAATTTTGAAGGCAATCTGATTTTTGCTGCAGTGTGCGACGAGGAGAGCAACTCGGGCGGAATGTTTGCGGTTGTTCCAAAACTAGCAGAGATGATGGACACCGAGGGATTCGAATATCTTGCGCTTTTGGACACGGACTATATGACGGCAGAGTTTGAAGGCGACGAAACAAAATATGTTTACATCGGAACGGTTGGAAAACTGATGCCATCTTTCTTTGTGGTAGGAAAAGAAACGCATGTTGGTGAGGCGTTCAATGGCGTGGATCCAAACGAAATTTCTTCCGCAATTATGACGAGAATCAACATGAACACCGAGTTCTGTGACGAGGTGGACGGCGAAGTCTCATTGCCACCGATTTCGCTATACCAAAGAGACCAAAAAACCGAATACTCCGTGCAAGTAGGAAAAACTGCGGTGCTTTACTTCAACTACGCAACGCATTCTTCGACACCAGATATGGTGCTTGAAAAAATGAAAAATGCGGCGCAAGAAGCATTTGAAGGTGTGGTAGAAAAACTCAACGTTCAGTACAAAAAATTCTGCGATATGGCGACAAGCAGAAATTACAAGCCGCTTCCATGGGTTGCAAGAACCATCACATACACCGAGCTTCTTGAAAAAGTAAAAGCAGAAAATCCAGACGTAGAAAATATTCTAAAAGCATACAATGATGAGCTTCTCAAAATCGACGGAATCGACACGAGAGTTCATGCGCAAAAAATGGTCGAAAAACTTCACTCACTGTGGAAAGACCAAGATCCAGTAGTTGTAGTTTACTTCTCGCCACCATACTACCCACATATCTACATCGATGGAACAAATCCAAAAGACAAAGCGCTGATCGATGCAGTAGACAATGCGGTAAATACGACAGAAACAAGCTACAAATTGGTTTACAAAAAATTCTTCCCATATATTTCGGACCTAAGCTACGGTGCAGCGCCAAAAGATCCAGCGATTATCGCAGCGCTCAAAAATAATATGCCAGGCTTCGGATCAAAATATGTGATTCCACTCGAAGATATGCAAAAATTGTCCTTGCCAGTGCTTGACATCGGCTGCTTCGGACATGATGCGCACAAGTTCACCGAGAGATTGGAGAAAAACTATAGCTTCAAAGTAACGCCAGAGCTTGTTTACAAAACCGTGATGAACTTGCTCAACAATAAATAAGCAGAGTAAAAATAAAGCAAATCCCCATTGAAATACTATGTGGTAGATGCGGACTGATGCAAGTCGCTCAGTTTCAAAAGAATGTTGAGAAAAATTAGTCGAAAATAGAAGAAAATAAAGGAAAAGGTGGTGTTGTAGAATGAGATTAATCATTCAGCAGCACCGCCTATTTATTTCTTTGAGTACGAACAGAGCAAGCCTACAAAAAAACTGCCAGCATTCTGAAAAATTGTTGGCAGTTGTGCTCCTTGTATTGTATCCATATAATTTTTTTCTTGATCAGCCACCTTCTTGCGTTGTCAACCGCAACATAACCATGCAAAAGTATACGTTGGTGTTGAAGTAAGAAGTGCAGTCTATCTCGTTTTTTCTGCTTCTTTGACAATATCCCCAACGCCATCCAAAACGATGGAAGGGCGATAAGCGTAGGTGCGGAGCGTTTCTCTCGTGGAGACGCCAGAGAGTACGAGCACGGTGCTCATTCCGCTTTCAAGGCCCGAGATAATGTCGGTGTCCATTCGATCGCCGACCATCACAGCGTCCGCTTCACGAATGCCGAGGAGTTTGAGCCCCGAGCGCATCATCAGTGGGTTTGGTTTGCCACAAAAATACGCCTCTTTGCCCGTCGCCATTTCGATTGGAGCAACGAGGGCACGGCATGCAGGAGCGATTCCGTTTTCAATCGGGCCAGAAACGTCTGAGTTTGCGCCGATGAGTTTTGCTCCCTTTAGCACGAGGTTAGTCGCTTTTGTCAAAGTGTCGAGCGAGTAGGATTTTCCCTCGCCGATTACAACATAGTCTGGGTTGACATCGTTCATCGTGATGCCAGCGTCATACAGTGCGTTGTGAAGTCCCGCCTCACCGATGGTGTATACGGAGCAGCCAGGAGATTGCTCTTTCAAAAACGCCGCCGTTGCAAGTGCTGAAGTATAAAAATTCTTTTCAGGTACATCAAGCCCCATGCGAGCTAATTTTTGCTGCAGCTCTTTGCGAGTGTAGCCGCTATTGTTGGTCAAAAACAAAAAATCTTTTTCCTCACGATACAGCCAGTCGATAAATTCTGGCACGCCAGGCAAAATCATATTTCCGTGATAGATTACACCGTCCATATCACAGATGAAGCCTTTTTTCTCATTAAAGTTTAGCATTCGAAGCTCCTTGTTATCTCAAAAAAGGGCTGGCAGCGCCAACCCCCATATTCATCATATTCTAGTCGTCTTTAGATTAGCGGAAATGTTTTGCAGAGCCAGCAGAACCAAATACATTTTTGATTTTGTGTTCTACGATTTCTTTGATCGCATCTCTTCCTGGGCCAAGATATTTTCTCGGGTCAAATTCGGATGGATTTTCTGCAAACACTTGACGGATTGCAGCAGTCATTGCCATACGAAGGTCTGTATCAACGTTGATTTTACAAACGCCGAGTTTGGATGCTTGGCTTAGCATTTCTTCTGGCACACCTTTTGCGCCTGGAATTTGTCCGGCGTATTTATTGTTGAGTTCGAGGTACTTTGGAATAACAGAAGACGCTCCGTGCAACACCAATGGGAATTCTGGAAGCAGATTTGAAATTTGCTCCAATCTTGCGAAATCGAGTTTTGGCTCGCCCGTGAATTTGTATGCGCCGTGGCTTGTTCCGATTGCGATGGCAAGAGAATCTACGCCTGTTCTTTTTACAAAATCTACTGCTTGCTCTGGATCAGTGTATGTTGCATCCTCAGCGCTTACGTTGACATCATCTTCCACGCCAGCCAGTTTGCCTAGTTCCGCTTCTACGGTTACATTTCTTGCGTGCGCATATTCTACAACTCTTTGTGCAAGTGCCACATTTTCCTCGTATGGAAGTGCAGAGCCGTCGATCATTACGGAAGTAAATCCGTCGTCGATACATTGTTTGCAAAGCTCGAAGCTGTCTCCGTGGTCTAAGTGAAGCACGATTGGAAGATTGGTTTCTTCTACTGCTGCTTCAACAAGTTTTCTAAGATAAATTGGGTTTGCATATTTTCTTGCGCCTGCGGAAACTTGAAGAATTACCGCAGAGTCGAGAGCCTGTGCAGCGCCAACGATTCCTTGGATGATTTCCAGATTGTTTACATTAAATGCGCCGATTGCATATTTTCCAGCGTACGCATTCTTAAAGATTTCACGACTATTTATTAAAGCCATAGTACCCTCCTAAATTTTTTCTATCTATATTATATCCCAATTTTGAAAAAAGAATACAGCGAAATGGAATTATTTATAAAAATTACCGAAGTAATTTATTTGACAAAATATTCTTCTCGCTGGATCATTTTATCGGATAAAATTAGATCGTATTCGATAGAGGAGGGGGCTGAACAGAAGAAGTGGGGGAATAAACTGGGATTGTACACTGGATAGAAAATGGCGGGAGATGAGAGGAAGCGATAGGTGCAAAGCTTAGGATATTTTATCGAAAAATAGAGCGAGATAGCATTGAGTTTGCTACCTCGCTACAAAAGGGATATTAAGGGTTTTGCATATTTACTTGAAACTTCATCGGAGTTACAAAACTC
>JBHBDS010000081.1:0-4652 GCA_041784625.1 Filifactoraceae bacterium | reverse complement strand
TTTACAAGATAAAAACTTTCGGCGATTGAAACGATGTTGAGTTGATGATAGTGCAAGTTGTGATGCGCAAGACCTTTGGCGATGATCGAGCCCGAGCCCGAGCCTTCCTCACGCACAATCATTGGTAGCGAAAAAATTTGCTCTAGCACCAATTCTTTGCTGGAGAGAGGGATTGTTTTTGGTCCGATAAAGACCATGTCATCGCTAAAAATTGGATGAGACTCAAAGTCGTTGTTTGGCTTTGTTCCCACAAATCCCATCGAATATTTTTTCTCGGTGATGGCATCGATCACATCGAGTGAATCCAGATGATGCAATTTGAATCGGATGCCAGGATATTCCTTGATAAATCCAGCAACGAGCTGAGGAACGACCATTTCGCCAGGCACCGTACTGTATGGAAGCTCGATTGTTCCGACAAATTGCCCAATCAGATTGTTGATTTGGAAAAGCGCAGAATCTCGCTTCTTGATCAACTCGATGGCATAATCTCGAAAAACAGCGCCCGCCTGCGTCAGCTCGATCGTTTTGCCATGACGCTCGAACAACTGAGTCTGCAATTCTTTTTCCAAATTCTGGATATGATTGGATAGCGTCGGTTGCGTCAGATAAAGCTCACGGCTCGCTTTGGAAAAGCTATTGTATTTTGCAATCGTAATAAATGATTCAAGTTGCTTAAAATCCATCGTTCCTCCTATAATATCCTTGATAATGTAGTCATCCCCGTCTTTTTGCGTAACTTTCCCAAAAAAAAGAAGCATTTCATATTCGAAAAAACTACGACCTGTAGCAACAACATCCTTGCGCTGCCTTTTCAATGAAGTATGAAGAAATATTAGATTTCAACACTTCAATTGGGGCATAAGCAAACTTGAGCAACAAAGTATGGTTGCTATTTCTATCATAAATCTATATGGTTTATTATACCATTATAAACGGCACGAGGGGTAAAAACAAAAAAATTTATAATAGAAAAAATTTATCGAATCGATAAGAAAAATAAGATATTATTGATTGAGAAATTTGGTGCGACACTTAAAGACAATATGTTTTTTAATTCTTTACTTTTTGAATGCTTTTTCGACTATTTTTTTCATATTTTTTGGGATATATTTCTTGGGATTTTTTTGCATTTTTCTTTTGAGGGACCTCAAATTATTGCTCGCATTTTTTGAGCGATTATAGAAATGTTGTGGAGCAATAATTTTGTGATGATTTCAAGCTTTGGAGCGAATTTTCAATCACAAATGTTATTTACATAATGATGGTTGTTTGATATCATTTACATATGAGCATGAGGTGGGGGAGACAGAATTGGTATGCGAAAGTGTTTGTTGGGCTTTTTGGTTCTAACGCTTGCGATGCTGCTTCTTGGCTGCGAGCACAAAAAAGATGAGTTTGCGATCTATACCAATGATGATCGCAATGATGTATATAGTCAAATTATTGAAGATAATTTTTCGGATTTTGATGTGCGCTACGAAAATCGTCCGACGGCACAACTTTTGCTCGAGCGTGGCAAAGGGCTGATCACTTATGATGTGTTGGCGGAGTCGGTGATCCAGGCGGATGAAAATATCCACTGGTATCCGCATTATGTATCGACGGTTGTGATTGCGGTCGATCGAGCACTTACAAGCGAAAAAATTTCGAGTTGGCAAGAGTTGTTTCACTCGAGCGAAACAATCGGTATGAGCAAATCGTATATGGATTTTGGATATCTCATTTCAGCGATGGCTTATGGTGTGGAGCAAGGGGAAATGACTTATTCTCTTGCGCCCAAAATGACCTACGATGCGGTGGAGTTTGATCTTGCGAGCAAGGCGGTTGTCGAGCATTTGGCACAAAGACAATCAGCAAAAACTTTGGTGCTTGATTCGGTAGATCAGCCGATCCTTGTGCTGATGGATTATGAAGCGATTGAGCTGATCCGAAGTGGCAGGAAACTTCATATTACGATTCCAGAAGAAGGCACGCTTTCTTTTCGACGAGGATTGTTGATCAAAGGGGACACGGAGCTGCCTTCATCAATTGTGGGCAAGGTGCAGGCGGCAGGGCTTCGCACGGAAGATTCTTCGGGAGAACATTATCCGTCAGAGAGAGAATATGCGAGAGCTGTTTTTCCAGAGGATTTTGAAGAAATCGAGCAAAATATCATTCGTTCCAGAGAATATCTCAATCGTACGATCTTAAGAACTCATCGCTACACCACGGCAACGGGGCGAGATCATTCGATTTCGGCGCTGGCAGGGATGGCGCTTTTTGTGCTGTGGACTGGTTCGGCAATCAATCGATCGATGAAAAGAGATATTTCGGTTTCGTTCTTCGTGATTGGTTTTTGTTTGGTGGGCTGGCTTTTTGTACGATTCATCAAATGGCAGGTGGCGACCGATACGCTGGCGAATCGCTATCTTTGGTATTCTTACTACATATTCTTGTTGACGATTCCGAGTTTTTTCTTTTGGATTTCGATCTCGATCAACAAGAACAAAGACAAAAAAATGTTTCCAGCTTGGTTCAAGGGGATGCTGGGCGTTTATTCGCTGCTACTGCTCTTTGTGTACACGAATGACTTCCACCAATTTGTTTTTGCTTTTGACAAGAATTCGGATTTTTGGACCAAGGATTACAAATATATGTGGGGCTATTGGATCGTGTTTTCTTCGTTTGCATCCACGACGCTTGCTTCGGTTGTTACTTTGTGTATCAAATGCTGGAAAAGTACGATCCGAGTTCGGATTTTTCTTCCTGTGACGGTGATCCTTTTCTTAGCGGTCTATATGTATTCGTATGTCAACCATATTCCGATTGTATTTTATGGAGATATGGTGCTGACTTCTTGTTTGTTTATTTTGGCGTTTGGCGAGACGGCGATTCAGACAAATCTTCTTCCACTCAACACAAAATACAGCAAATTGTTTGATAACTCGTCGCTGGATATGCAAATACTTTCCAACGATGGCGCAGTGCATTTTCAGTCTCATGATGCGGAAAAGATTCCCGAGCTGCTTACAAAAAATATTATCGAGGGAACAAAACCGCTCATGATAAAATACAAAGAAGGAATGCTCCTTCGCGCCAATTCGATCATCGGTGGCGTGATCGTGTGGCGAGAAAATGTGCGAGAATTGTTTGACCTAAGACAAAAAATTTCGCGTTCTGTTTATTTGATCGAGCACACCAACTCGATGCTGAGTCACCGATCCAAAATTTCGGCGGAGCGAGAAGCGGTGCGTGCGAGAACATTGCTCAATCAGCAGCTTCATCAGGAAGTGGGTGACCAACTGGAGCGACTTGATCTTTTGGCAAAAGAATTGCAGCAGCTGGAAGAAAATGGTCGCCTCGCCGAGTACGAACTCACCTTAGCGGAGATTAACCTCACGACGGTATATATCAAGAGACGCTGTAATTTTATTTTCTATGTCGAGCAAAATCAGATGTCGGCCAATGCGCTGGTCACCTATATCTCGGAGCTGCTCGAATATGCGCAGCCGCTGGGCATCAAATCAGCATCAGCGCTCGGGGTTGCAGGGACGATCAACACTCGGTCGGGGATTTTGCTATATGATTTTTGTTTTTCGGTGCTGTCGTTCTTGTCTCGTGAAGAACAAGTCAGCGATTTGATGATGAATTTTCGGATTATCGATGAAAAATATCGATTGCTATTTATTTCGGAAACCGATTTTGCAACCTATCAGCCATCGAAAGAATTGATTGAGCAGATTTCAGATTGCCAAGCGATGTTGCTCAGCAAAAATTTGGATGAACTGCACAGCTTGCAGATCGAGATTCCACTGCAAAAGGAGGATGGACTATGCTAGTGTTCTACTCTTTTGAGCGATGGTTACGAATTTTGATTGCGGCAATCGGTGGTTTTGCGGTGATTTCGGAAGCAGTGCTGATCGTGCTGGATTCGATGCGCTACGATTGGAGCTCTCACCACAACAGGAGACTCTTTGAATATATTATGCTGTGCAACATCGTCATCTTGGCAGCGATTGCGCCGACGCTCAACTATATTCTAAGAGATGGTTTTTTGGCAAGAAGTCTTTATGAAAAAGAGCGAGTTGCGGCATATTTGCTGCTCGTGATCTTTACGCTGATTCGTGTACGAGAAAAAAAGTATCGCTTGCTTTTGAATCTTATTGTGATTGCACCGTTACTTCCGTTTTTTCAGGGCTTTTTGGGCAAATGGTTTTTTGCCTACCTAACCATTGTGCTGTTGTATTTTAACGGACGTGGCGTGGTTTACTCGGTGCGCAACTATCAGGCGCTCAATCGTGAAATTTCGGTACGCTCCATCAAAGAAGCGATGGACACTTTGCCGTCGGGGATTTTGTTTGCCTCAATCGATGGAAATATTTTGCTCACGAACCAAAAAATGCAGGAATTGATGATCGAAATCACGGGCGATGTCAGTCGAGATATTTACCACTGGTTTTCTAAATTGCGGCAGATGGGTTATCGTTCGGGCAATTTGATGATGACAGATTCCGAGATGGTCATCAAACTGTCGAGCGACGAGTACTGGCACTTTGTGCGAGACAAGCTCAACATCGACGGAAAGGACTATTGGCAGCTGGTGGCAGCGGATATTTCGGAGCAATGGAACCTAATTCGTGAGCTGCGAAACCGCAACACGATGCTGCAGC
>JBHBDS010000080.1:0-3101 GCA_041784625.1 Filifactoraceae bacterium | reverse complement strand
ACATCTCGCTCATCTCCCTGTACATTCTCGAGATTTTTTACAAAAAGAGGCTCTTCTGCCTGCGTTGCCCATGTGTCAAACTCAGGATATTTGGCAAACATTTCTTCGAGCAAGTCTTCGATGAGATTCTGCTGTGCAATATTAAAGGTGACTATTCCGATCGATTCTTGCTGCTTGCTTGAATTTTGCCAGCGAGAAAACACTTCGTCGACAATTTTTTGCGCCTCGATGCGATTGGTTCTGGTGTTGCCTCGATCAAAAATTCCGTCCGATGCAACGAATCGCACCATTTTTGCGCCATCATCCGACGACGGAAAGGTGTAGAGCTTGCTCTCATAAAACTCGTGATTGGAAAATGCAATCAAGCTCTCGTGCCTGGAGCGATAATGCCAGAGCAAATGCGTCTGCGGCATCGAGAGGGCGAGTGCATCGTCCAAAATGCTTTCGAGATCCTCGTTCTCGAGATTCTCTTCGTCGATATTATCTGTGCCAAAGAATGAAGTCGGTGGCATCTGTTTTGGGTCGCCGACAATGATTGCTTCCTTTCCTCGGGCAAGTACGCCGACCGCCTTTGCCGTTGGAAGCTGCGATGCTTCGTCAAAGATGACGAGGTCAAAATAATTGCCGCCCGCATCGAGATACTGCGCACAGGAAATTGGACTCATCAACATACATGGACATAGCCGTGGCAGCAGCGTCGGGATCTGTTGGAACAATTTTCGAATGCTCACCCCTCGACCGCCAGAGCGTAGTGCACGCTGCAAGATGCCGAGCTCGGAGCTTTGAGACGCCTCTTTGGTAAAGTCGGGCACTCGCATTGCCAAACGATAGAAGATTTCGGATTTGCAAACTTCTTTGAACTCTTTGTCAAGTGATTTGAGTTGTGATACTTTGACATCAAATTCAGCACCCGAAAAATCCGAGAGCACCGCATCCTCTGCGAGCGTCTGATGAATGAGCTTCGAGAAGATCGATTTTTTGAAACTTCCTTCGAGTTGCGTATGCTCGAGCGTGAACACCGATTGCGCCATCGCAGGGATTTTGCGCATCGAAAGCGCATGAATCTTCGCATTGAGTCTCGTCCATTCTCGGATGTAGTCACCTCGCTGCTTAAGCGAGTTGCAGAGTTCAATCTGCGCAGCAAAATAATCCTCGCACACAAGCTCACGCAGCGACAACAGTTGATCCAAGACTGCCTTTTTGTTTTCAAAAAGTTCAAAAGCATTTTGGATGCTCGATATTTCTTGTGGATCGATTTTTGCCTCCGTAGCTTGTGGGAATTGCTCAAACATTTGGAGACAAACTGCGAGATTTTCGGCGTCTGACGAAAGTTTTTGCCAATTCATATTCTCCGTAAAATTTAGTGCAGAAAGATTTTTTACTCTTGTTTTTAGGTCGATCAAATCCTTTTGATAGTCACAGAGCGCAAGCAATTCTTCCTCGATTTTTTCTTTGCGCAGATTCCCTCGGGCGTGGACGCTCAGTCGCTGAACCACTTTTTTCTCGGAAAAAACTCGGGTCAAAAATCCTTTCGCCTGTATATCACGCCATTCTTCCAAGAGCAGTTCGCCAGAATCCTCAAAGAGAGATTCCTTCCAGCGGCTGAGAATTTTTTCCTTTTTGTCCTCGGTGTCCATACCAAGCGTAGCGATTTGGCGCAGCTCGTCGGTTTGATCGAGGCGGAGCGTTTTTAACTCACTTGGGATCAAATTCCACACAGAAATTGCGTGGAGCAAATTCATCTGCTGTAACAAATCGTTGTGACTAATGACTTTATTTCCAATTTTTTCCAAAAACGGACGAATTACCACCGAAAGATTTGCAGTTGCCGATCGATATTCCTCCGCTGGTGCAATCACCGCCACCTTCACCGAAGGATCAAACTCGGTAGCACCGACAAAACGAAGCGGATCTTCACGAAGATTGCCAAGCGACTGCGCAAGTCCAGCGAGCTCGCCGATGGTTGCCAAATCTTCTTGCAACTGCGCAATCGTAATGGAGTCTACATACTCTTCTTCCATCGAAATATCAGCAAAATTTTTGTTGTTCTCATACTGTGCGAGCATCTGATACAAGCTATAGCCCGACGCTCGAATCTGATGCAACGCCTGAACATAGCGGTCGAGCGATTGCTTGAGCGATTCGTTTTGTGCGAGCAAATCGAGATACTCCTGTGGATTGTGATGCGATACACGCTCGGCTGCACGCAAAAGTTGCGAGAGGACATCTTTCTTCTTGGATTTATTCGAATGGAGCTCAAGACAAAAATCGCCCAGACCCAATTTTGCCATACGATTTTGAACAACAGAGAGAGCTGCCATTTTTTCGGATGCAAAAAGAACCGTCTTGCCCTGTGCCAAGGCGTCGGCGATGATTCCTGTGATGGTCTGCGATTTGCCCGTGCCAGGAGGACCATGCAGCACAAAACTTTTGCCCTCGGAAGCGGACTGGATCGCAAAAAGCTGTGATGCATCGGCAGAAATTGGGACGAGTCCCTGTGGATAGTGAACCTGCGCAGGGATCTGCATCGACTCTGCCTCCCATGCGAGCCTGCTGTCCATCAAACTGCGAACAATTTTATTTTGCGCAAGCTCCTCAGAGCGATTGCGCAGATCGTTCCACATCACGTATTGAGAGAAAGAAAAAATGCCAAGATAAGCCGATTGCAAAATTTTCCAGCTTGGCTGAATCGAAATCGCCTGCTCGAAGATGGAAAAAATTTGCGCAATATCCAGTCCATTGTCATCGGTTGGCAATGGATCGAGACCCTCGATGCGAATCCCAAAATCCTGTTTCAAAAATTCCACCAAAGTCGTGTTGATCATCGCATCTTCATCTCGCTGACGGATTTTGTAGCCTGTTGCAACGGACTGACGCACGATCTCCATCGGTATGAGAATCAGTGGAGCGTAGCGGATTTTGTCCGCTGCCTTTGGGTCAAACCACTCGAGTAGACCCATCGCAAGGTACAGCGTGTTCGTGCCGCTCTCCTCGATGGAAGAACGACTCGTACGATAAAGAGAAGTCAGCGAAACTTTGAGCGATTGCTCCGACATTGGTGCAAAAAGTTTTTTTTGCATCCAAAAGTTGTTCGTTTTTTT
>JBHBDS010000079.1:0-8510 GCA_041784625.1 Filifactoraceae bacterium | reverse complement strand
GAAGTTGTAAAATAAGGTGTGAGTATCTGACGAAACAAGAAGGAATAGGCAATAAATTTGCTGTCAAAAAAATGTACCATCTAAAAGTAAATTATTATTTGATCAACAAAGTTCCAATGATATCTGAAAGTCATCGGAACTTTGTAGCGTAAAACACTTATTGTTGCAATTTGCCTGAATTCACTTATAGCAAAATTCATATTGATAATATTTCCTATTAGTGATACAATATAAAAAGTCGAAGTTGGTTTTGAATGTATAACCGATTCGACTCATTGAAAATATTTATTTTGAATCAAGAAAGGAAAATAATATGTGCCAATTTATTGGGAAAAAATTAGAAGATTTTTCTGTACCAGCTTATGTTAATGACAGCTTCACTACAGTTTCCAAAAATGACGTTCTTGGCAAATGGGGGTTGTTCTTCTTCTATCCGGGAGATTTTACCTTTGTATGTCCAACGGAGCTTGAAGATCTTGCAAAATATTATCCTCAACTAAAAGAGCTCGATTGCGAAGTTTACGGCGTATCGACAGACTCCGAGTTTGTTCACAAAGCGTGGAAAGATGCATCCGAGGCAATCAAAAAAGTAGAATATCCACTGCTCTCTGACCGCTCGCTTGTGCTTTCAAACTTCTTTGATGTGCTAATCGATGGACAAGGACAAGCATATCGTGCATCCATTCTTGTCAATCCAGAAGGCGAAATCGTCATCTACGAAGTATGCGCACCAGGTATCGGTAGAAATGCAAAAGAACTTGTGCGAAAAGTACAAGCAGCACAATTTGTTGCAGCGCATGGAGACAAAGTATGTCCAGCAAACTGGGAGCCAGGCGAAGATACATTGACACCAGGAATTGACTTGGTAGGAAAGATTTAAGATACAGCGATAAATAAGATATTACGACAAAAGAGTATTGTGGGTGAGAATTGCTCTCTTCAATGCTCTTTTTTCATGCGCCAGTTTCGATTTGATTTCAAAAAAGACTTTTGAATCAATGGAACAAGTTATATCGGAGGAGCATACGAGTCCAAAAAGTTTTTTAGAACATCTTATCAACGGATTTAAGATTTTTGTAAGAAGTTTGTAGCTTTTTTCGTAATAATTATGCGTTATAATGTCTTTAGAAAAGTGAACCAGTAGCGTTATTTGACGCAGAGGAGGTTATGATGAACAATAGAGTGCTTATTGTGGATGATGATCGTGAAATTGTCGAGGCGATTGAAATTTATCTGAAAAACGAGAATCTCGATGTGGCGAAGGCGTATGATGGGATGCAGGCTTTGGAAAAACTTGCCGAAGAGGATTTTGATCTCATCATTATGGATGTTATGATGCCAAAATTGGACGGACTGCGTGCGACGATGAAAATTCGGGAGACCAAAAATATTCCCATCCTTGTGCTATCAGCAAAGTCGGAGGATTCGGACAAGATCATTGGACTCAACCTCGGGGCAGATGACTATATCACAAAGCCATTTAACCCGCTGGAGCTGGTTGCTCGGGTCAAATCGCATTTGCGTCGCTACGTGCATCTTGGAGATTCTTCTTCGCCAGCAAAAAGCAATGAACTGAGGACAGGAGATTTGGTGTTGAACCTCGACACCAAAGAGGCGATGGTGGGAGATCAGAGCATCAAGCTGACACCGACGGAGTATGGGATTTTGGAATTTTTGATGAGAAATCAGGGGAAGGTTTTTTCGATTGAGCAAATATACGAAACGGTGTGGAATGAACCGAGCTACAATGTGGACAACACAGTGGCGGTGCATATTCGCCGCATTCGAGAAAAAATCGAGATCAACCCCAAAGATCCACGCTATCTCAAGGTAGTTTGGGGAATCGGGTACAAGATAGAGAGGTATTGATATGGGTAAGCAAAAAAATATTTTGATCAATCTCCTGCGAGTGACGGTGATTATTTTTTCGGTAGCGGTGTTGTATTCAGCTGCAAAGGATTATACATATATCGATGAAAAGGAGAAGGCAGGCTATTATTTCAGCAATCGATTTGAAAATGTTCTTTCCAACATTATGGATACGGCCGAGAATTATCATGATATGAATGTGCTTACATACAATGAAACAATGGATCGTTTTGAGCTCACACCCCAATATCGAGCGTCTATCCAAGATGAACTGGATGCAAAGGTGAAAGAGTATTCCATCGCATGGGAAGAAGAATTAGAAGATCTAAAGCAAAGACAGTTGGATTCGAGTTTATATCCTGACCAACATTTGGATATTCAGACAAAAATTGACGATTTGGAATACAAAATTGCAAATGCATCAGCTGTTGTCGAGGCGGAAAAGGTTGCAGGGGTTGAAAAAGATCTGGACTACTTTGCCAAAACGCTTGAAGAAATCAAAAATGCGACGATTATTTATACCAATAAATCGGTGAACATCAAGCAGTATGAGTCAATGCGTGATGAACTGAAGAAAAAAGCGAAGATGCTAGCAAGCAGCGGAGAGGATTATTACTGGTTTGAGGTTGGCGATGGCAGTTATGAGATTGAGGAGATGTTATTCACTAGGCTAAGAAAAGTGAAGGGACGAGATGGTTCGGCCAACTCGGACAACATTTTCATTCCTAATACAATAAATTATCGAGCGAATCAGTTGATGGACAAAGAAGGATTTCGACTTTTTGTGTTTATCGGGAGCTCTTCCAATAATTTGAACGAATTTGATGCAATATCAAATGGCTATCGATTGTTCTGGGATGATTTGGATCGTATCGGTAGAAATGCGGACAGACAGGTTGTTGCGGTGGCGGTAGCAATTGCCCTGCTTGTTGTACAATATTTTTTCTCGAAACGAAAAATGAAGAAACTTGAACGAGAGGGAAAAACTATGGGAGAGAGCAAAATGGATGAAGCGGTTCAATCATTTCTCCATAAGCTAATTTATTTTGTTGGGAATCTAAAACTCGAGGCGAAATTTATTATTTTCTTGATAGGGATTAAATCGATTGATAGTATACGATACTTTGACTCTAGCCGAACGTTCCTGTTTGATATTATTGGGGTTTGCCTCGGTCTGCTTGTTGTAGTGGATTTTGTCGGGGCAAATAAAGAGGCATATCTTCGCAATTCCTTTTGGCATCAGTGGAGAGCGTCGAAACGTAAGAGAAATTTCAATGGTTTAGCAAAGAATCTGGGGTTTAGCTTTGATGCGATTTTTGTCATCGGGGCAGTGATTATTGCATGCTATGTGCTTGCGGCGTTTAGTGGCGATCTACATGTAGCACTTTTGGCTGCGTTATTTGGTGGATTGATCATATTGTTCATAATATGGAAGCTATATTTCAAACTACTCGATGAACGTATAGGATATATTGACGAAATTTCGGCCAGTCTCGACAAGATGGTTCGGGGTGAATCGGGCGTAAATGTTATCGTGAAAGAGGGGAATCCTTTTGCGCCGCTTGCTGAGAATATCAATCGACTGAAAGAAGGCTATGGCACAGCGATGGAAGAGAAGATGAAGAGTGAGCGCATGAAAACGGAGCTGATTACCAATGTGTCGCATGATCTCAAAACGCCGCTTACCTCAATCATAAACTATATCGATTTACTGAAAAATGAGGAGGTCGAGCCAGAGTATGCAAGAGACTATATCACCGTGTTGGAACAAAAAGCAGAACGACTCAATGTATTGATTCAAGATCTCTTTGAAGTGTCCAAAGCAGCAAGTGGTGACTTGGCACTGGAGATGGAAAGGCTTGATGTAGCTCAACTCTTGCGACAGACTTTGGCAGAGATGGATGGAAAAATCGAGGATTCATCGCTGAATTTTGTGACCAATATTCCTAAAGACTCGGTGATGGTCTATGCGGATGGCAAAAAATTGCACCGAGTGTTTGATAATCTCATTATCAATATTTTGAAATACTCTCTTGAGGGAACGAGGGTGTATATTGATGTGATTCAAAACGGTAGCGTCAAAATCGTGATGAAAAATATTGCAAATTACGAAATGAATTTTGACCAAAGCGAAATTGTACAACGATTCACCCGTGGAGATCAGGCGAGAAGCAGCGAGGGTAGTGGACTCGGACTTGCAATTGCACAAAGTCTTGTCGATCTCATGGGAATGAAGATGACTATTCGTACCGATGGCGATTTGTTCAAAGTGGAAATTGAAATTGATAAGTTGTAAAAGATATACACTGGATCAAAAGATGGACATTGGTCGGGAAACTGGATAAAGAAGGGAGAGAACGATATTTTTGATAATATGCTTGGCAATAGGAGCTGTGATGCTGTTAGCCGGATTTTACTATGCAAGTATCGCAATTGACCGCTCGGGAAATGGTGGACTAGCAATTGTTCGGACAAAGTCGGCGACAATTGGCGTAATGTTGATTTTTGCAGCTTTTGGATTTTGGCTCATTCTTTTTACAAATTATCCAAAGTTGCCGTTATTATAAAAGTATTAAGGCGAAAGCCATCTGAGAAATTGGGTGTATCAAAAAAGCTGCTCGGAATGTCCAAGCAGCTTTTTCTGGGGTAATATTATTTTGTATTAATCTTTTTGCTGAAAATTAATATAGCTAGTCTGACCGCATGAGCTAGAATCAACAGAGACCATACCAGTAGTTGGTAATAATAATCTCGAAGTGTCGAGGCATTGAATCGGAGTATTAGATAAAAATACCCGAGAATGAGAAGACATCCGATTGTTGAGTCTGCTGCATTTGAAATACTTTTGCTTTTCTTCTTCAATAGATAGAGTAGAATTCCCAGGAGCATGATTAGCCCAAATGCAGCGAGGACAATCTGAAGCGTCGGCGTCGGATACTCTTTTTCAAAATATTTGTTACGCTCCACCACGTGACGCAGCATCCCAAGTCGCTTGCTCGTGAAATGTCGGAATGCATACGAGGCAATTAACAGCGCAACCTCCAAAAAAACGGTGATGCCAACCAACACTCGAACCCAAATATTATTTAACTGCTTTGTCATCTGGAAGCTCGCCTACTGTTGTGAATACAACATCGTTTGAATTTGGATCGCCAACTTGAACTGGGTTGGATGGATCTGCAATCCACTCATACCAACCGCCATCATACATACTCATATTTGTATATCCACTTTGGTACATGAGTAGGAAAGGAATACTTGCTCTCCAACCTGTTCCGCAGTAGAAACTCATTTCTTTGTCAAATGAAAGGTTGAGTTCTTCAAGCATTGTTTTCATCTCGTCCATGGTGATGTAGGTTCCATCTGCATGCACATAATCCTCCATGTGGTATGGGTCAGAACCGCCTTTGCCCCATACAGCGCCTTTTGGCTCTCCTGCTTTGTCCATGTAAGAATATCCGCTTGTTTCGCCGATATGTTCTGCCCAGCTACGGATGGAAACCAGTTGGAAAGTATCCGCTTCTTTTTCGAGCTTTTCTTTCACTGTGTCGATTGAAAGTTGGTACTCTGGATGAACTGGAACGGTTGCTCCAAAGCTTGTAGCAGGAGTTGCTTTGTTTGAAGTTTTTTCAAATTCGTAACCCGCATTTGTCCATGCAGCTCTTCCGCCATCAAGTACTTTGACATTTTCCACACCAGCCCAAAGGTATGCATATGCTACACGAGCTGTTCCTGATGGATCATCACCAGTCAGAATTACTACAGTATCCTTTGTCACGCCATGTGCTAGCATGTTTTTTTCAACCTCGTCCGCTGGAAGAAGGTTCCACATTGGTTCGCCTTCGACACTTGCAATATCTACGTGAACAGAGCCAGGGATATGACCTACCGAAGTATATGTGCTGTCTGCTTCATCGCCCCATGCTGCATCCAAAATAACATAGTTGGAAGACTCTGGTTGGTTGCCATCAATTACCGATTTTACCCATTGAGGGGATACGAATACGGTTTTTTGATCCACTGGATCTGCTTGTACCGACTCTACCGCGGTATCGGTAGTCGCCTCCGAAGTTGTAGATTCTGTTGCTTTGTTACATCCTGCAAGCAATGTTGTCGATAGCGCAACAATTGCCAATAGAGATACTAATTTTTTCATTGTTCCTCCTATAAAATAAAAAATTTCCCATACCCAACCATTATAAAGAAGAGTTGTGCCGATGTAAATCACATTTGTTACCTAGCTTATAGGATTTTTCTATCGGTAAAGAGAAATAGTTCCATACTAAGTGTTTTCTGTTTATTTTTAGAAAAGTAAAATGCTTCCTAAGTTGCTATCGGGAGAAAAGGTAGTTGGATATGGGAAATACTATAGCGATCGGGCAATGCAGAATAATTGATTGGCATTACTATCAAAAAACTGGAAAGGAAGGACTAGTTTGGACTTAGAAATGATTTGAAATATCTCCAAATGAAATCTATAATATAGTTAGAATGGTTGAAAAGGGAGGCGGAATATGGAAAGAGAAAAAGCATTGGAATTACTCAATAAATATGTCACAACACCACATATCAAGACGCATTCGCTTGCGGTGGAGGCTGTGATGCGCGCATTGGCAGAGCGCTTGGCACCTGAGGATGTGGAACGATGGGCTTTGGCAGGGCTTTTGCATGATCTCGACAACGACTGCTGTGGATGGCAAGAAGATATGAGCAAACATGGACCAAAGACCGTGGAACTATTAAAAGAAAATAATTTCGGTGACGAGGGAATGTATCGAGCAATTTTGGCACATAATCCTGCAAATGGTAGCAAGATCACCAATAGTTTTGAGAGAGCGTTATATTCGGGGGATCCGATTACGGGCTTTATTACAGCGATTGCGCTCGTTTATCCGGACAAAAAACTTTCGAGCGTAAAGGTGAAGTCGATTGTCAAGCGAATGAAAGAAACGAGATTTGCCGCAGGAGCGAATCGAGAGGCAATGTGGTCGATTGAGGAGCTCGGCATTGATTTTTCTGATTTTGCAGAACTTGCATTAAATGCGATGATCCCAATTGCTGATGAACTCGGATTATAGTTGGTGGTGTACTGGGATAGAAATGATTGAAAAATTTGTGCTTTCGCCACAAGCAACAAAGGATATGCAGAATCTAATTTTTTGAAAAAATAATAAAAGCAACGTTGCGGAAGTTATGCAAATCACTATGGACTGTTTCAAAAAAAAGGATGACTGTGGTGAAAAAATCCAAGAAAATACCGACCCCTAAAAGTTAAATAAATCCTAACGATGGGAGGTCGGTTTTTTATAGCAAAAGATTCTTTTGAACTTAAGAAGAAAGGGCAGAATATTATCTGAAGATATGAGAATGTAACAATATTTTTTCCAAAAACTTCGGTTATGTCGAATGCTTTTTTAGCGGACTTTTTGATTTAGTGATCGAATTTTTTTTCGTAAAAATAGATATTGAACGATCCAAACAACAAGAAATATCCCAACAAAAAATAGGTAGAAGGAGAAGAATCCTATCAAAGAATGCTGCATCCAGTGATTTAGATAAGCGATTGGAGTGATTGCAAGAGAGCTGATGAAGAAATAAACGCCTGTTTGTTTTGCAATGCTCCAGTGTTCTATGTTCCACACTAAAGCAGCAACTGAAAGAGCAGACCCCAGGACACCTGATAGCAAAGTTTGGACAATGACGGCACTCAGCTCGGAGCTCATTGTATCAATTAGTGCAGGCGGACAGGCGTGAAAGTAACCATCTTGAATTATTAGAGAAACCATTATGGAAATGGTTAAACTGATTGTTATGCCGAGTGGGAAACCACTAAAAAGACGATATGTTATTTGATTTTTCATAATACACCTCATATTCCTAATACTTTTTTGATTTTTGAAACATATCTTCGAGATACGAAAGTCGTATCCCCGTTTTTAAGATGAACACAGATTGTGCCAGTAAAATTCAAGTCAAAACTTTTTACTTTTTTAAGATTAATAATCTCTGAATTAGAAATTCTAACAAAAATTCTTTTATCTAGCTGCTCATCCAATTCGTATAAGCGAAGACGAAGGAGGTATTCGCCAGAATCGGTTTTTGCATACACTTTTCCAGATTCTGAAAAGATGCGAATAATTGTTGTTGGCTCAAGAATGGATAATTCATGCTCTTTTGAACCCAAGATATAAGAATGATTTGGCTCGGAAATCAAGCGAATAAGTTTTTGAATATCCTCGTTCAGTTCTTTTGCAATAATTCGAATGATACTTTCTTCAATATGGGGATCAATTTGCACGTCAAGTTTCATTAATACCTCCTCTGCGCAATAACTTATGTGCTGGAGCATTTACGTAAATACTCCTAATATCCTTATTTACAGCTGACTTTTTGCATATACAGAGCACTCTTGCTTGTGACTTTAGTATATACAAAGCGGAAAAATAAATCCATAGAAAATGAATATCTGGTCGAAACTTTAGGACAGGTGGTAGATTTGAAACTACAAGCAAAATAGATTCAGCACAAGATAATGAGAAAAATCATTTAGAATCAATGGATAAAGATACATATAATAATGAAGAAAAAATTTAAATGAATACAGGAGAAAAAAATATTGAAGAAAGTTCAAAAAAATTGTT
>JBHBDS010000078.1:0-19322 GCA_041784625.1 Filifactoraceae bacterium | reverse complement strand
TCCACATCGAAAAAGCCGATCACGTCGGTGACAGCGACAGAAAATTTAAGATAGATTCTACTCCATTCTTGGGAATCTCTGAGGATGGAGTTTTTTTATAGTCCTTATGGACCATTTTTGATCAAAGAAATAGAAAAGATGGGTGCTTCTGTGTATAATAATTGAAACAGGAATTTTTTGCAGAGTTTTCATAAGGGGGTATGAAAATGGGGAAAAATTTGAAGAGACTCACAATCTTGCATTCAAACGATTTGCATGGTGATTTTTTGGCGGAAGAAGTGGACGCAAAGTTGGTGGGCGGCGTGGCGATGCTCTCGGGCTACATCAACCAAGTGCGTGCGGAGCAAGAGAATGTGATCTATGCGATTGCGGGCGATATGTTCCGTGGCTCGATTATTGACTCAGAGTACAAAGGAATATCGACGATTGAGATCATGAATGCGCTTGGGCCAGACATCGTGACGATTGGTAATCACGAGATAGATTATGGGATTCCGCATCTACTTTTTATCGAAAAATGCGCACAGTTTCCAATCATCAATGCGAATCTATTTATCAAGACGAATCATGCGAGATTGTTTTCGCCATATCATATTATGGAAATCGACGGGATGAAAATATTATTTATCGGTATTATCACGGACGATGTGCTAGCGCAAGCGAAGCAGGACAATCTGATCGGATCGTTTATCGGAGTAGAAGAAGCCGCTCGTGAAATCGGAAGAATTTGTAATACGTACAATCGAATCGACATCGACTTTACCGTGGTGCTCACGCATATCGGTTTTGAAGCGGACAAACAGCTTGCTGCATTGCTCGAGCCTGAGTGGGGCGTGGATGTGATCATTGGCGGACATTCGCACACTTTGCTCGAAAAGCCAGAGGAAATCAACAATGTGCTCATCGCTCATGCAGGTGTGGGGACGGATCAGATTGGTCGATTTGACATCGTGGTCAACACGGATACCAACAGCGTGGAGACTTATTCTTGGGACTGTGTCCCCATTGATGATCGCCACTGTCCAGTCGATAAGCAGCTGGAAAATATTATTCAGCGCTACAAAGAAGTCACCGACCAAAAATATGCTCACATCGTGACGAGATTTCATCGACCGCTCACGCATCCGCAGCGCAACAAAGAGACGCAGCTTGGTAATCTCTTTGCCGACATCTTTAAGCAAAGTCTCGGAGTGGATATTATGTTGCTCGGCTCGGGGAGTATTCGTGCGGACAGTTTGGGACCGATTGTCCAATACGGCGGATTGGTGGAGACATTCCCGTACGATGACGGTGTGTATATGTTCAAAGTCAGCGGCAAAACTTTCCGCAATATGATGAAATTTATGCTGAGAGAAGAGGCATTTTTGGGAACGACGGAATTTTACCAGCTGTCGGAAGGTTTGCATGTGACCTACTCCAAGTCGCAAAAAGAAATGATTGCGCTCACTTTCGATGGCAAAGAGATTGAAGATACCGACGAGTTCTCGATCGGAATGCAGCATTTTCATTATTGCAATATCGAAGCGTTTCTCGGCGTCAGCTACGAGACAATTGAATCGATCCAAAAACCACGAATCGTCGCCACGTCGTGTCTCGATATTTTGGAAGAATATCTCTCTTCGCAAAAATTCGTGCATCATGACATCCAAGGACGAATTACGATCGTGGAATAAAACACACGGGGGGAATCCTGGTCGCTGTAAATGGCGGCTGGGATTTTTTTGAAATGAAAATACCAATCGCACGTGGCTACATAATGCAGTGCAGAGCTTCTGAGATAAAATAATACATTATTTTGGACAACAAAAAGGTGGCACTACAATGAAAAAGTTCTGTAGCACCACCTAAATGGTCACGAATCAAATCTTGTTAATCTAATTTGTTTTTCTGATGATCTGAATAACGGATCGTTTCATCAGTCAACGGACGATTACGTTTCTTCAAATTATTTTTTTGCTGCTTTCGCTGCCTTATCCGCTAGATAGTATTTTCCTGGTGTGTTGAAGAATTCTTTGGTCAGCTCACGAGCTTTTGGTGCCAATAGAATAACTGCAATCATATTTGGAATAATAATCAGCGCTAGGAATACGTCAGTGATGTCATAAAGCGCTTTGAGGTTGCTCATCAAACCACCCATGATCGCAAGAACATATACATATTTCCAAGCACGAGCGAATTTTGTTCCGAACAAGAATTCTGCTTGTTTTTCGCCGTAGAATACGACAACGATGATGGTTGAAAGTACAAATAGGAATACGCAGAATGTTACAAGGATGTCGCCGCCTTTTCCAAATACTTCGCTGAATGCTACCGATGGCATCGATGCTGCAAGATTTGGATCGATATTTGTCCAAACGCCAGAAGTAAGAACTGCAAGAGCAGTTACAGTACAAACGATCAGTGTATCAACAACAACTTCGAATACGCCCCACATTCCTTGACGAACTGGATGGTCAACTGTTGCTGTAGCATGCGCCATTGGTGCAGTACCCATACCCGCTTCGTTGGAGTATACTCCACGAGCTGCTCCCCAACGAAGAGCTGTTTTTATGGTTGCTCCCATAAATGCTCCTGTCGCTGCACGACCAGAGAATGCGTTGGTAAAGATGCTTGCAAGTGCTCCTGGAAGAGCGGAGAAGTTTAGCGCAATAACAACAAGCGCTGCCACTAAGTAGATACCTGCCATAAATGGAACCATTTTGTCGGTAACGCTAGCGATACGTTTGAATCCACCAGCTACTACAAGTGCAACTAGAATTGTGATTGCAACTGCTGTTACCATACGAGGTAATCCCAATGTTTCTGCATTTTGAATTGCAGATGCAGATTGTGTTGTGATCGATGGAATGAGCTCGATCATCAAGAAGAAAGCAAACCATAGTCCGAAGAATTTTCCAAGTCCGCCAAGTCCGATTTCTGCAAGACCTTTTGAACAGTAGTGGAATGGTCCGCCAAGATACTCGCCTGTTTCCGTTTTTTCACGATATTTCAGACCAAGTACGATTTCAACATATTTTGTTGCGCAGCCAAGAAGTGCAAGAACCCACATCCAAAATACTGCCCCAGGTCCTCCGTATGCAATCGCAACTGGAACCCCAACGATGTTGGAAGCACCGATACTGGATGCAAGCGCAGCAACCGCTGCCGAGAAAGGCGAAACTGCATTTGGATCATCGGAATCCACTTTGGAGAACATTTTTCCAAAAGTTTGCGAACAGATGTAAGGGAACTTGGTAATTTGTAGAGCTCCCAGTTGAAGCGTACACCAAATTCCGCCGCCGCCGATTAACAACAAGATAGGTGGTCCCCAGAACCAACCCGCAAACGCTACGAGCGTATCAACAATAAAGGACATAAATTTTCCCTCCCAAAATAATTTTTGGCATAAGCCAATGTAAACCGAAAAATTTCAACCTTGCTTGACCTTCATCAGATTGAGTTCTCCAATAATATCAATATGATTCCTCAAAATTTTTTCGATGATTTCTCCAAATCGATCAAGTCACGGTATGAAATCGTATTCCAGAATTATTTTAGCACATTGAGAACAGCAACACAAGAAAATTTCGTCTAATCACTCCCTCTAAGCGATAAAATAAATTTATGCCAAAAACAAAAGAAGATTATGTGTTTGCCGACAAGGATGGAATTTTTTGGAACGTTTGTGCAATCACAAAAAAGGGAATATTAATAGAAGGTTTTCGAGTGGAAAAGTATACGAATCCTCTGATGAAAAAATTGCTGGAGCAAAGGGGATTGATCTATTGACAGAAAGGATGCCGCTCGATATGATGTTCAGAGGAAAAGAAGGTTGTGTATGGGAAAAGAAGATTGTATATGCGAAAGGAGTACGCATTGATTGATATTTTGAAACTACTGAAAAAACATATTCCGCTCTTTCTCGTGGCGATGCTAATGCTCGTGGTGCAAGCGTGGTCGGATCTTTCGCTGCCAGAGTATATGTCCCAAATCGTGGACGTCGGAATCCAAAAGATGGGCTATGTCGATGGGATTCCAAGCGGAGTAGCGGATGCGGACTTGCTCGCCAGCTCGCTGAGCTATATTGGCAAAGTGGGGGGGATGATGATCCTGATCGCCTTTGTTGGAATGATCGCCAATGTATTTTCGACCATGTTGGGCGCAATCATCTCGTCCAAGATGGCGAAGGATTTGCGCAGTGAAGTGTACACGAAGGTGATGGCGTTTTCTGGGGCAGAGCTGGAAAAATTTTCGATTCCATCGCTTATTACGAGAACCACCAACGACATTACGCAGGTGCAGACCTTTTATCAATTGTTTTTCCGTATGATGCTGTATGCGCCAATCGTATCAGTCGGAGCGATCTCCAAAGTGCTTTCGAGCAATCGATCGATGAGCTGGATTGTGTTGCTTGGCGTGAGTGCCGTGCTATTGCTCATTGGTGTATCTTTTGCGCTGGTTATTCCAAAATTCAAAATTGCTCAGACGCTCGTGGATAATGTCAATCGTGTACTGAGAGAAAATCTTACGGGATTGCAGGTCGTGCGTGCGTTCAACAATCAATCGTATGAAGAAGAGCGATTTGAGGAAGTGAATCAAGAGCTTACGAAAAACAATCGCTACATCAACACGGCAATGTCGCTGATGATGCCGATGATGATGCTGATTATGAATCTGATTACCGTACTGATCGTTTTTGTCGGCGCAAAATACATCCGTAGCGGCAATCTGCAGGTCGGGGAGATGATGGCATATATCACTTATGCGATGCAGATCATGATGTCATTTATTATGATTTCGATGGTGTCGGCGATGATTCCTCGTGCGATCGTGTCGATGAAAAGGATTCAAGAGGTGCTCGACCTGCCGATCTCGATTGATGACAAAAAGGATTCTTCAGAAAAAGTTTCTTCTGGCGTGATCACCTTTGAAAATGTGTCGTTCCAATTTGATGATGCGGAAGAGTGTGCGGTACAGGATGTAAGTTTTGAAACCAGATCAGGGCAGACAACGGCGATTATCGGCTCGACTGGCTCAGGCAAATCGACGCTGCTCAATTTGCTGATGCGATTCTTCGACGTGAGCGACGGCGAAATTATGATCGATGGAGTCAATATCAAGGATTATTCGATCAAGACGCTGCGTGATTCGATTGCGCTCGTGCCACAAAAAGCGCTGCTGTTCCGTGGAAGCATTGAGGAAAATGTGTTGTTTTCGCAAGAGAAGCTCGGAGAAGGCAATTGTTATGAATCGGGAGAAAAAAATGGAGTAGAAAATCGAGAAATCAATTCGCCAGCATATTCAGAGGAACAAAAGATCAGCAGCAAAGATAACAACCACCAAGACACGATTATAGATAATGAATTTGATAGAATGAATTCAGCAGATGCTGACGAGAACAAACGGGAACATCAAACAAACGATTCATCGAATCATCGCCTCGACCTTGCACTCGAGGTGTCGCAAGCAAAAGAATTTGTCGACTCGCTCGATGGCGGCGTGCAGAGCGAAGTGTCGCAGGGTGGCGGGAATTTTTCGGGTGGACAAAAGCAACGCCTCTCCATCGCTCGAGCGCTCGCAAAGGATGCGCCGATACTCGTGTTTGATGATAGTTTTTCGGCACTCGACTACAAAACAGACGAAAGACTTCGCAAGCAAATCAAGAAGCATTATTCCGACCGCAACATCATTGTCGTGGCACAGAGGGTGACTTCGATCATGGAGGCGGATCAAATTCTGGTGATGGATCAAGGGAGAATCGTCGGTCGAGGAACGCACAAAGAGCTTCTAAAGTCCTGTGACATCTATCGTGAAATCGCAAAATCTCAATTGTCGGAGGAGGAACTATATGATGAGTAAAACAAAAAAACCAAGCTCCCTCGGCAAGCTATGGGCAACTATGGCGAGATACAAATTTCAAATTTTGCTCGTGGTGATTTTTTCGGTACTGAGTGCAGCGTTCTCTATTGTTGGTCCAAAGATGCTCGGGATGGTGACAACCGAAATTTTTCAAAATGTGATGAACCCAAGCGACCTCGTGGACTGGAGTTACATCGAAAAATTGATACTAATTCTGCTCATCGTGTATATTATCTCGGCGGTGTTCAATGCGCTGCAGGGAATAATCATGCGACATGTTGCGCAAAATGTGTCCTATCAACTGCGTAAGGATGTGATGGAAAAAATCAATCGTCTGCCGCTGTCGTATTTTGACAAAGTGCCAGTGGGCGAGACGCTCTCCAAGGTGACCAACGACGTGGATCTCATCAGCCAGAATCTCAATCAAACGCTCACGATGGTGATTTCGTCCGTGATTACGATTCTCGGTGTGCTTATAATTATGCTGACGATCTCGATCCCGATGACCTTGGCAGCGTTTCTAATGATTCCGCTTTCGATGATTCTTGTGCAGCTCGTGGTCAAAGCGTCGCAAAAATATTTTGCTGAGCAACAAAAAAATCTCGGCGAGGTCAACGGAAATATCGAAGAAATCTACACAGGGCAGCATGTCGTCAAAGCCTATGGTGCCGAGCAGCGCAGCATCGAGCATTTTGAAAAAATCAACGACTCGCTCTACAACACTGCATGGAAATCCCAATTTTACTCCGGAGTGATGATGCCGATGCTAATGTTTGTCGGCAATCTTGGCTATGTTGCGATGGCGATACTTGGTGGAATTTTTGCCGCCAAAAATGTGATCCAAGTCGGCGACATTCTTTCTTTTGTACAATATGTGCGCAATCTCAATCAGCCAATTGGACAAACGGCGCAGATTGCCAGCTTGCTCCAATCGACCATTGCTGCGGCAGATCGAGTATTTGAGTTTTTGGAAGAAGAGGAAGAGCCTGACGATGCGCCAGATTGCTGCGAGATTGACCATAGCGGCGAGATTACTTTTGAAAATGTGTCCTTTGGCTACGATCCACAGCATATGGTCATCCGAGATTTTTCGCTTCATGTAGACTCGGGTTCGACGGTTGCAATCGTCGGGCACACGGGCGCTGGTAAGACTACGATCGTCAAGCTGTTGATGCGATTCTACGACATTCAAAAAGGCTCGATCAAAATCGGTGGGCGAGACATCCAAAGCGTTTCGAAAAAGGAACTGAGAGATTCATTTGGGATGGTGCTTCAGGACACGTGGTTGATGAATGACACGATTATGGAAAATATTCGCTACGCAAAACATGATGCAACAGAAGAAGAGGTGATCGACGCTGCAAAAAAAGCGCAGGCAGATGGATTTATTCGCCAGTTGCCAGGCGGCTACCAGATGATGCTCAGCGATGATGCGAGCAATATTTCGGAAGGGCAAAAACAGCTGATTACGATTGCGAGAGCGATTCTAAAAAATCCAGACATCTTGATTCTCGACGAGGCGACAAGCTCTGTCGATACGAGAACCGAGGCGATGATTCAGTCAGCGATGAAAAATCTGATGAAAGGGCGCACGAATTTTGTCATTGCTCATAGACTCTCCACCATCAAAAATGCCGACAGCATCCTTGTGATGGAAAATGGAAATATCGTGGAGCAGGGCAACCACCAAAGTTTGATCGCACTCGACGGTCGCTACAAAAAATTGTACCAAAGTCAGTTTGAATAAAAGTAGAAAAAAACAATATATAAAATAATTTACAAAAAAAGAGCGAAACGAAATGCAAATCGATGCAAAAGTTTCGCTCTTTTTTGTTTTCTTCCTGTTTCCATGAAAAGAGGGTGGAATAAGCAGGAAATATGGCAGTGGGAAAAATACCAAAAAAAATGCTATAATATGTACGGTAATAATAAATGAGTTTGAAGAGGAAGTGGTTAAGATGGGATTTTTTGTAGGGGCCTTAATTTTTTTCGTTGCAATGATTCTCACACTAGCTTTTACAATCGTTTTATATATTTGTCTAGCAGTTGCCGTGAAAAATAACAGTCATGTACCTAAGTGGATGTATAAAATAGGACATGCTTTAGCAAGGGGCATGAGAGGGGTATCATCAAAGACATATAAGGATTTTACAGATAAATCGGTGCTAATTGAGGTAACTTTTTATATAGTAGGGGTAGTAATAGCAAGTATTGCAGTGTATTTTATTTTTTATGGTAGATATTATGCAAATGATGCTGTAGCATTTTGGATTCGGGCAGAAATGTTCATCATCGTTGCCATGAGGTTGATCCTTATCTTTGGGAAATTACTATTATGTTCTATTTTTTCAGCAATAGGAAAAACAAAGTATAACTGCGAGTTTTCAGCTGCAGCAAATGCTGTTATAGATATGTTTCCAATCTTGATATTCGTTTGTGTGTTGACGCTCAATATGACAGGGCTTCCTGAAAAAGCACCTTCTGTTCAAGTGGAAGAATATCCAATTATTGTCGGACGTACGTCAGCGAATGATTTACTGTTAAAAGGATTTACTTTTTCAGAAAAGAATTCGGATGATATTATTGTGAATAAAAGAGATAGCCATTTTTTCTTCGGTGAGACAGTAGAACTTGTCAAAGATGGAAAGGGTTATGGATATGTAAATTTGACCCCAAAATATACAGATAGGGCAAAGCTCGAAGATTGTGTCATTACATACTACGGTATCTCGTCAGAAAGCGAAATGTTAAACCATGTTAAAATATGTGATAAGAACCTTTCTGAATTGCCTTTGGATTATTTTGAAGAAAGGAATATGAGAGATGCATTTTCTCTTTCTCCACTTTGCTATCAAGAATCAATGGTAAAAGGGCATTATTCTCTCGTAATGCAAACTCATCCGTATATGCTTTGGAAAAGATATACCATAGAAGTTAATTTTTTCGAGGATAATGAATCAAGTCAATTTGAAGTATTTGCACAACATACACTTTGGGAATAGTAAAGCAATTATTCCAAAGTCAGTTTGAGTAAAGATAGAAAATTACATACAAAGTGAAATGGGGCGAAACAAAAGCGAATCGATGCAAAAGTTGCGCTCTTTTTTGTGGAGTATGGATTGTTGCCGATTGGAAAACAACCACTCTTTAGATGAATTCTTTGGATATTTTTGCAAAATTCATTTGTATTCTTTGTTTAGATGATATTCCTTACTCAGCGATAATAGACATTCGTAAGATGGAATCACAGAATAAATCTCAATTTCCTTGACAATCATTTTTCCTCGTGTTAGTATTGGGCTAACGGATGGTTGACGAATCCAAGCGATTCAACAGGGGAAATCGGATGAGCCGATACAGCCCTCGCTACTGTGTGTGCGTAAGCATGAGTCAGAATACCTGCAACCATCGACGCTTTGATTTTTCGATGGGAAATTTTGAAGGACTTCTAAGAACTTGCAAACTACCATTGATTTTCAGTGGTAGTTTTTTTATGAGGAAAAAATGCAGATAAGACAAGAGTATCAAGGCTACATCAAGAAGAAAAAATTAACTATATTTTTACTATGCGTCGCCATCGCATTTATGGTGGTGGTTGCAATCAACGTCGGCTCGTCCAATATGAGCTTGATGGATTCGTTTTTGAGTTTGATCGGGCAAGGCTCGGAAAAAGGGCAACAGATTATCTATCGCATCCGTCTGCCTCGAGTGCTCGGGGCGATTGTTGCGGGGGTTGGGCTGAGTCTATCGGGACTTTTGCTCCAAAGTATTTTGAACAACCCGCTCGCTTCTCCTGCGACACTTGGGGTCAATTCCGCAGCAGCTTTTGGGGCGAATGTGGCGATCATTATTTTTGGCATCGGATCGGCGCAGAGCAGTTTGCCGATTGGGATCGGGTTTTTTGCGTTTGCCTTTTCGATGGCGTCATCGCTTGCGATTCTCGCTTTGGCAAGAGCCAATGAGTTTTCTCGCCATGCGATTTTGCTCGCTGGGGTGGCGATCGGCTCGTTTTTTACTGCGGGCACGACGGCGCTGCAATATTTTGCCGAAGATACGCAGATTGCGACGGCAGTTTTTTGGACCTTCGGCGATCTTGGACGAATCAACTACAACGAGCTGGCGATTTTGTCGTTGATAACATTTTTTGCTGTGATCTATTCCTTTCGCAAAAAATGGGATCTCAATGCGATTGATATGGGCGAACAGACGGCAAGAGGGCTCGGTGTCGATGCAAAAAAAATCACCCGCAATATGCTGATTCTCTCTTCACTGCTCACGGCAACATCGGTTGCGTATGTTGGGATGATTGGATTTGTCGGACTGATTGCGCCGCAGATTACTCGGCGAATCTTGGGTACGGACAAAAGATTTATGATTCCTGCATCGCTACTATTTGGCGGATTGATTCTGCTACTTGCGGACACGCTTGCTCGCACATTGATTGCACCAGTGATTTTGCCCGTTGGAGCGGTCACGTCGTTTTTTGGGGCGCCACTGTTTTTGTACATATTGCTACGGGAGAAAAAGCTATGATGTTAGAAGTGAAAGATGTTTCGTTTGAATATCACAAGCCGATTCTAAAAAATGTTTCTTTTGCACTCGAAAAAGGAACGCTCACGGCACTTCTTGGGGTCAACGGCGCTGGCAAATCGACCTTGCTCAAATGCATCAGCGGCACGCAGAGGCCCAAGAGCGGCGAGATTTTTTTCGGCGAGGACAACATTCGCTCGTTTCGACTACAGGATCTTGCCAAGCGAATTGCCTATGTCGCACAGTCGAATGTACCGACGCATTGCACGGTGTTTGATGCGGTGCTGATTGGTCGTCGGCCGCATCTGGATCATCGAGCGAGTGAAGAGGATTATGAGATTGTCGAAAATCTGCTCCATGAGCTGCATCTTACGGATTATGCGCTGAGCTATATCGATCGGCTCAGTGGCGGGGAGTACCAAAAAGTGGTGCTCGCACGAGCGTTGGCACAGGAGCCAAAGCTGCTGTTGCTCGACGAACCGACCAGCAATCTCGACATCAAAAACCAGATCGAAGTGCTGGAGATTTTGCGACGAATCTGTAAGCAAAAAAATTTGACGGTGCTCGTCAGCATTCACGACATCAACCTCGCCGCTCGTTATGCGGATCGATTTTTGATGCTCAAAGATGGCACAATTTTTCAAAATGGGGATCAAGAGATTCTGTGCAGCGAAAATATCGATGCAGTGTACGGAATTTCGAGCAAAGTTTTGGAAGTTGACAATAAAAAATTTATTATCACAATTTAGGAGGAGAAATGAAAAAGTTCAAAACTCTATTGAGCCTCGGATTGGCTCTTGTACTTATGGCAGGATGTAGCAAAACTTCATCCGAAACAGCAGAAACACCTGTGGAAGAACCAGCAGCATTTGAAGCGATCACCGTGACCGATGCGATGGGACGTGAAGTGGCAATTGAAAAAGAAGTCGAGTCGGTGCTGTGCATCGGACCGGGCGCACTTCGTATGTATGTGTATATCAACGGAAGCGAAAAACTCGCTGGAGTAGAAGATATCGACAAAACGCTCGAAGTGGACAAAACCTATTTGACAGCGCATCCAGAAATTATGCAGCTTGACACCATCGGACAAGGTGGGCCGATGAATCCGCCTGATTTGGAAAAACTCGTGGAAGTTGGCGCAGATGTGATCTTTACAACCTATGCAAACTCGCCTGAAGAAGCGAATGAGATGCAAGAAAAAACAGGCTCCAAAGTGCTTGTGCTCAGCAACGGAAGAATGACGGTGTTTGAAGATGAACTCTACAACTCGCTGCTGATGATTGGCGATGTGATGAACAAAAAAGATCGTGCGACAGAGCTCGTGGACTTTATGAAAAATCTACAAGCGGATCTGATGGAAAGAACCAAAAATGTTGAACCCAAAATGGCGTATGTTGGCGGAATCGGATTCAAAGGAGCGAGAGGATTGCTCAGCACAAGATCGAATTTCAACCTTTTCCAAGCAGTTAATGTGCAAGGCTACGTCGATGATGTAAAAGAAAAAGCGCCAATCATGCTCGACAAAGAAAAACTGCTTGAACTTGACCCAGAAATTATCTTCTTCGACATCAACGGCGGCGGAGTGGCAGCAAAAGAATATCAAGAAGACCCAGCGTTTTTTGATTCGCTCCAAGCGGTAAAAAATAATAAAGTGTACGGCATCTTGTCTTACAACAACTACGCAACTAATGTAGACACAGCGATGCTGGATGCGTACTACATCGGGATGACGATGTATCCAGATGCTTTTGCGGATGTAAAACTCGAGGACAAAGCGGAAGAAATCTATACTTTGATGCTTGGCACCAATGTCTACGCACAGCTCATGGAAGCACAAAATGGATTTAAGGAATATTCTTTCAGCAAGTAGGGTAGAATGAAAGAGAATAAGCGGACGGGGCAAGCGCTCCGTCTGTTTTACTAAGAAAAACAACGACGATACCTCTCTCTTATTGTTGCGAGAGATAGAGAACGGTAGGATGAGGCTGTTTTGTCAGATTATGAAAATTTGATGTAAATAAATATCTAGGAGGAAAAATGTTACAACATTGGATTGACGAACTAAATGCAAAAAATGTAGATTTTGAGCAATCACGAGCGATTTGGAACAAGCGAGCGGATGAGTTTAGCACCTTTGAAGCGGACAGCATTCCGTTGCCATTCATCCAAAAGAGAATGTCGCTCGAGGGAAAATCCGTCATCGACATCGGATTTGGCGGAGGACGCTACCTTGCAGAATTTGCAAAACACCATATGGAGCTTTATGGAATCGAGATTTCGGACAATATGAGAGCACATGCGATCGAAAAACTCACGAAGCAGGGCGCAAATTTTGATCCCGAGAATTTCAAACGCTGTCCGTGGGAAGAAATCGACATCGAAAAAGAACATTGGAACAATAAATTCGACCTCGTGTTCCTGTCCTTTTCGCCAGCGATTTCGTCATACAAAGAATTTGAAAAAGTTCTCGCCATCGCCAAAGAGGGAATTTACATCTCCTCGCATATGCTACGCCAAGATTCGCTGCTGGAAGAATTGCGAGTCGAGCTCGATCGCACCTTGGATCAGAGCTATCTCGGTAAGTTGATGCAACTGTTCAATCTGTTTGCAGAACATGGCTACTATCCAGACGTGGAGTTCACGATGGAAGAATTTGAGCGCACGATGGATGTGGAAGAAATTTTGCCACGCTACACGCACTGGCTGTTTGGCGAAAATTTTTCCGAAGAAGAAAAACAAATCGTACGAGCAGCGCTTGAGCGCCGAGCAAAGGATGGCAAAGTGCATTCCAAAGCCAAAGAGATCAACGGCTATCTATTTGTAACGATGAACAAGAAGAAGTAGACTGCAATAGCAAATGGAAAAAAATTAAACCAAGAGATTTTGAGCGAAACTCCCATCGAGAAATTCATGATGAGTTCATCGCTCTTTTCTTTTGAACAAAAAATAGAATATTATCCCAAGTGTTTTTGCTGAACAAAAAATATTTTGTTGCACGAAACAAAATAAAATCAGTGGATTTGAATTGACAAAACCTACTAGCTGCCCTATGATAATAAGAAGAATGATTGATTCGAATGGTGTTGAAACTGCCATTCGATATGACGAAAGGTTTCTAATGCAAAAGAATGATTCAAGCGAGCATCAAAACGAAGGAAACCAACACAGATTATTGGTTTCTAAGATATTATTGATTCGAACAATTGTACGAATCGAAAAAATTACAAATCGAATCATTCGATCATAAATGGCATCAACAAAAGGAGAGTAGGATGGAAAAATTGCAGCCGCTGGTAATAGGAGATCTCGTTGCACCTGTGCCGATTGTGCAAGGTGGCATGGGAATCGGCGTGAGCTTGGGGAATCTTGCAGGTGCAGTGGCAAAGCATGGCGGAATTGGCGTGATTTCTGCGGCGCAGATTGGGTTTATGGAAGAAGATTTTGCAAAAGATCCTCTGTCAGCTAATCTTCGCAGCCTCGAGCGAGAAATTCGTCGTGCAAAAGAAATTTCAAATGGTGGAATCATCGGCGTCAATATTATGTGCGCCGTCAAATACTATGAGCATTATGTGCAATGCGCGGCAAAAAGTGGTGCGGACCTCATTATCTCGGGCGCAGGATTGCCGACGGAACTTCCAGGGCTTGTCGAGGGTTACGATATTAAGATCGCTCCGATTGTCGCTCCACCCAAAGCAGCCAAGGTACTGCTCAAAATGTGGGACAAAAAATTCAAAAAAACGGCGGATATGGTCGTGATTGAAGGAGCGCTTGCGGGGGGACATCTCGGATTTTCGGATGAGGAGATTGAACTCTACAAAAAACAAGGATACGATAAAGAGATTCGCGAAATTCTTGAGATTGTCAAAGGATACGAAGAAAAATATGACAAAAAAATTCCTGTAATTTTTGGCGGCGGCGTCTTTGATCGAAGCGACATCGACCATTTTATCTCGCTCGGTTGTTCAGGCGTGCAGATGGGGACGAGATTTGTCGCAACTGAGGAGTGCGATGCGCATCCGCTGTTTAAGCAGGCGTATGTCCAAGCAAAAGAAGAGGACATCATCATCAAAAAAAGTCCTGTCGGAATGCCAGGGCGAGCGATTCGAAATCAATTGCTTCGTGACATCGAAATCGAGAAGAAAAAAATCACCAAATGCTACCAATGTCTCCAAGTGTGTGATCGGGCAAATATTCCATACTGTATCACGACAGCACTGGTCAATGCGGTGCGTGGAGAGCTCGACGATGCGCTGATTTTCTGCGGACAAAATGCTCATCGGATTGAAGAAATCACAACGGTCGAAAAATTGATGACAGAGCTTGCGGGGTAAGCATCAATGTAGAATTTGTAAATGAGTTGCATACAAAGTTCGTATGATGCAAAGACCCAGTAGTTGAGCAGAAAAGTTGAAATTGAAAAAGCTGATAAAAGGACATTGATTGTCTTTCTATCAGCTTTTGTTGTTTATTTTGTTTATAGTTCCGTTGGGCTTTCATCCGCTGCTTTCAAGCAGATTTTTCAGATGTATTACATACTTTTTCAAGTACTGATTGCTCTCATGAAATTTTGATGAGTTCCCATCTGCATTTTTTTATCCAAAAATTTCTACAGCGCCCAGTTTCCATCACGGAACACGGCGATCTTTTGTCCATCGTAGGTGATCCCGTCGATGTTCATATCTGCCGACCCGATCATAAAATCCTCGTGCATAATCGATGTATTGAGCTCGGCATTTTTGAGATCGTCTTGGCTCATCTTGTCGCCGCCCTTGACATTGGTCGAATATGCTGCGCCAAATGCGAGATGACAGGATGCGTTTTCATCAAACAAGGTGTTGAAGAAGATCGTCTTCGTGTTCGAAATTGGTGAGTCGTAGGGTACGAGCGCCACTTCGCCGAGGTATCGAGACCCTTCGTCTGTGTTAAGCACTTTTTCAAATACTTCTTCGCCAACCTTTGCCGTCATCTCAACGATTTTTCCATCTTTGAATGTCAGCACAAAATCATCAATCAACGTGCCCGAATAATTGAACGGCATCGTGTTGCCCACATAACCGTTGACACCATTTCTTCGTGGTGCAGTGAACACTTCTTCCGTCGGCATATTCGCAATAAAAGTGTCACCTTTTGCATTTTTTTCTTCCGCCGAAATCCAAATGTGGTCTGGCGCAAGATCGAGCATAAGATCAGTCTTGGCAGATTTGAAATGCAATGTTTTGAAGTGATAGTCGTTGAGTTTTTTGGTATACGCTTTGAGGGAGCTCACGTGATTGTCCCACTCTGCAATCGGATCGTCTTTGTCCACACGAGTCATTTTGAAAATGCTATCCCACAATTTTGCAACCGCAGCTTCTTCTTCAAGCGATGGATAGACTTTTTTTGCCCATGCTGGACTTGGCACAGCAGCCACACACCAAGAAACATACGACGACATCGTGAGTTTTCGAAACGGCATCATAATTTGGTTGTTGGTTTTTGTTGCGAGCGAAACTTTTTCGGAATCGACACCCTTGAGCAAATCAGGATCTGTGCCCACTAGGCTGAGGAACGCTCCGCCATCCTTTGCCATCTGCTCAAAACCATCCGCACGCCACTGGAATGCCTCACCAAAAGTCTCAAGCGGAGCCATTTGATATTTGATCAACGTGAGCGCATCGTCACGGTATTCGACATGAACATTTTTTGCGCCTGCCTCGTAGGCTGCTTTGGCAACCTCTTGGACAAAAGCGCTCATCTCAACGGTCGCATTCACCACGAGCAGTTGATCTTTTTGAATATTAATTCCCTTACGCACAAGCAACTGTGCATATTTTTGTAAATTTTTTTGCATAAAAACTCCTTTATTAAATGCTGTAATCCGGTGGCGATTTGTCAAACTCAAAATACTGTGACTGAACCAGATTATAAAAAGCAATGATTACAAAAGTAAACAGCGCAAACACCACAGGCGTGTAAAGGAAGCGCCCGAATGGATGAGCCAAAAACGCCATCGAAAATGGCGGATACATCAGATAGCAATAATTTGATTCAATCAAACGATTGAGCAAGTACACCCAGAGGTGAAAAACATTGGTGAGGATAACCAGGCTCGAAAGATCGCCTTCTTCAAGCTTAAACTCCTGTACGAGTAATAGATACAATCCTGCCCACAACAGTAGCACATGGCCAGCAAAAAAAGAAACCAGCGTAAAGTGTGGAAAGAAAAATGGATCGGGATTCGGCAAAAGCAGCGCTACGATCGAGCCGATGATTCCCCAAAGAATCGCAAAACTTTTGGCGAGACGATTATCCGTGATTAGTCCAACAATGGTGCAAATGATTGCTACTCGGCAATGATACAGCGGCAAACTTTCTCGAACGCTCGAGAATCCCGTTGTAATGTACCATCCGTAGAGTAATATTTGTTGCGCTGACAGTGAGATGAGAAAAAACCACCAGAGTTTTTTTTCATACTCTGGTCTGCGAAGTTTTTTTCGATACCAGAAGATGGATAAACTTCCAAGCGCCGCCACAGCAAGAATCAATAGATGTCTCGTCGAAAAAGATGAAAAAGCGACGGAATCTGGCGTGGCTCGAAAAAAATAATGAAGTGATTCCATATTGTCTCCTTGCTAGTATATTACATAGCCTCCATTGGGGCTAATAATCTGTCCTGTGATATAATCGCCTGTTTTGTCCGCAAGAAAAAAAACCATCTCTGCGATCTGCTCAGGCGCTCCAAGCATGCCAAGCGGTGTTTCTTGTTTTACATAATCGAGAATCTCATCCCCGAGGTCCGCAATCATATCCGTCATCACGGCGCCAGGTGCAACCGCATTGACTGTGATGCCCGATGGACCGAGTTCCTTTGCCAGCGCTTTGGTAAACGAGATGATCGCACCCTTAGTGGCGGAATAATGCGTCTCCATCGATGCGCCCACGAGCCCCCAGACCGAAGAGATGTTGATGATCTTACCGCTGCGCTCTGCAATCATTTGTGGCACAATGGCGTGGCAGGTGTTGAACATCCCTTTGACATTCACATCAAAAATTCGATCCCAATATGCAGGGTCGATGTCCGTGAAGAGTTTCATCTCCGCAATGCCAGCGTTGTTCACTAGCACATCGATTTTGCCAAAAGTCCTGTTTGAAGTCTCCACCATTTGAGTCACTTCGTCGAGTTTCGACACATCCGCACGAATCGCAATTGCAGAGCCACCCGCAGCGAGAATCTCGTCACGTAGCGCAAAGGCTTTCTCCTCGCTCTCCAAATAGTTGATGATAATATTATAATTCTGCTCAGCAAATTTTTTTGCAATCGCATGACCGATTCCACGGCTGGAACCAGTCACCAAAACTGTTTTTTTCATAATTTCCTCGTTTGTTTTAGGGGCAGTCTTAGTCCTGCTTCCGAGAGCCCATATCGACACTTGACTCAAATGATCAATGTGTCAAAGATTTTTTGCATCTATTCTCATATGATTCTTCAGGGAAATTTTCCATGTCATAGAAAATCATCAGCCTGTATCCAATGCAAAATTGTTGTGGTTGTGCTGTTATTGTTCTATACTATTTCGAATTGTTTTTCGAAAAAAATAAGTAATAAATACCAATTATTCCCAAAGCAATAATTGTCCACCTTGCCGTGTTCACGACAAGTTTTGATTTATACTTCGGACTCTCAATCACATTTTTGCTCACGAGAGAGTTGATGACATATACACGAGTTTTTTCTTTTTTACACATAATATCCTCCTCTTCGCTTCCTCTATTTTAGCAAATATGCGACGAAGTATCAAGAAAGAACGAAAACACTTGCATTTTGATACAAAATCCAATATAATATTCCTACTGAGGGCGTTTAGCTCAGTAGGGAGAGCACCTGCTCGACAAGCAGGGGGTCACTGGTTCGAGCCCGGTAATGCCCACCAATTTATCCGAATCCGCAAGTCTGCTGGTTCGGATTTTTTCGTACTGATAGAAGTTTATCTTTTCTTGAAAAAAAAATCTTCCTATAGTATACTAGCAAATTATAACGGGAGGTAAAGATGCCTAGGTCATCAGATGAAATATACAAGGATGTGCTATCGAGAATTATTTCGCTGGAGCTTGAGCCAGGAAGTATGATCAGTGAAAATCAAATCTGCGAAGACTACAATGTGTCTCGTTCGGTAATTCGAAATGTTTTTGCTAAGCTGAGTCAAGCAAATTTTTTAGAAGTGCTGCCACAGCGTGGGACTGTTGTCAAGCAGATCGATATGGAATATATTCAGCGTGCGCTGTTGCTTCGACTTGCGCTTGAAAAAGAAATGCTTTTTCGCTTTATGAAAAATATCAACCGCAGCGAGATGATTGCCAAGCTGGAAGAAAATGTAAGGCAACAAGAGCAATACTACGATGCAAAAAACTATATTGAAGGATTTAAAAACCTTGACGAAGAATTTCACAACTGCTTGATGAGCAGCTCGGAATACAAAAATGTTTTTGATCTCATCGAAGAACCGTTGCTGCACATCAGTCGCTGGCGAAATGTCTACATCAAAGAGCGTGTCAGCGTATCCGATTTGATCGAAGAACATAAAGCGATTTTGAATTGTATCAAAAATGATGATTTGCAAGGCGCACAAGAAATGATGCAAAAACATATCGATAATGTGACACGACCTCACAAGTACGAGTCTGATTTCTTTGTTAAGTAAAAAATAGAAGAATAGAAAAAACTGACACTCTGCGTGAAAAATTTGCGCAGAGTTTTTTGTTGGACTTTCAATCGAACACATAAAATATTTTTATCGATCCAATCGAATTTTTAGATGGAAAAATTTTAGAAAAGAACAAATTTCAAATACAATAAAAATCACTGATAAAAATAATTCCCATCAATTTTGTAAATGATTTTAGTAAAAATGTATGCGAATCGAAGAAATTTTGATGATATTAAGGAAAACGAAGCAATTTTTTGTTGCCCCAATGGG
>JBHBDS010000077.1:0-3682 GCA_041784625.1 Filifactoraceae bacterium | reverse complement strand
TATTTTTCGACTCAACAGACATGGCGATTTTGCAGAATCATAAGCGTCATTTTTCAAAGGAGTAATTATGAGTCTTTACATCGGTATTGACGTAGGTTCAACCACATTAAAAATAGTATTGCTAAATGAACGTGGCGACATCTTGTACAAAAGTTATGAGCGCCACTTTTCTAAAGTTCGCTCATTGACTTACGAGCGGATCGCTGCGCTGGAGGAACTCATCGGCGACCAAAAAATCTTTGCGGCAATCACAGGTTCGGCTGGAATGGGTATCAGCAAGAGTGCAAAAATTCCTTTTGTGCAAGAGGTTTTTGCTACCAGCTATGGCGTAAAAAATCATTATCCACAGACGGATGTTGTCGTGGAGCTTGGCGGCGAAGATGCCAAAATCATTTTTCTCAAGGGCACGATGGAAGAGCGCATGAATTCGACCTGTGCAGGCGGAACGGGCGCTTTTATCGACCAGATGGCGACGCTACTCAACATTTCGGTGGATGAACTCGACCGCCTAAGCCTTGAGGCAACGGACATCTACCCGATCGCATCTCGCTGTGGTGTTTTTGCCAAGACAGACATTCAGCCGCTGATCAATCAGGGTGCAAAAAAGGAAAATATTGCCGCAAGCATTTTTCAGGCAGTGGTGGATCAGACGGTCGCTGGACTTGCGCAAGGACGTGAGATCGAAGGCAATGTGCTGTTTCTCGGTGGCCCGCTAACATTCCAAAAAGGTCTGCAAAAAGCATTTGTAAATACGCTCAAATTGGAGGAAGGTTCTGCGATCTTTCCTGAGAATGCGGAGTTTTTTGTGGCGCTCGGTGCAGCGGATTATGCGAAGTCACAGATTGATTCTTTTACTTTTGAAGAGCTCAAGGAATCGCTATATCTGGCATCCACAACCAATGAAGAATTTGATTTTATGGAGCCCCTTTTCCTTCATCCAGACGATTACGATGAGTTTGTGCGGAGACATCGCTCGACGGATGTTCCTCGCAGCCCGCTGGAGCTTCACCAGGGCAAAGCATACCTTGGCATCGATGCGGGTTCGACAACGACAAAGATGATTCTCATCAACGAAAAAAACGAAATTCTATTTGAATATTACAATTCCAACCTCGGCAATCCACTGGATGTCGTCAAGGAGCAGCTGTCCAAAATCTATGCGATCTGCCCGAGCATCGAGATTTCTTCTTCTGCAGTGACAGGTTATGGCGAGGATCTCATCAGTTCTGCCTTTTCGATCGACCATGGCGTGGTCGAGACGATTGCGCATTATATGGCAGCGAAATATTTTGACCCAAAGGTCGATTTTATTATCGACATCGGTGGACAGGACATCAAATGCTTCAAAATTGTGGATGACAATATTGATTCGCTCATGCTCAACGAGGCTTGTTCCTCAGGTTGTGGCTCTTTTATCGAAACTTTTGCGACATCGCTTGGCTATTCAGTCAAGGAATTTGCGGAGCTCTCGCTAAAGGCTCGTCGTCCTGTGGATCTTGGATCACGCTGCACGGTGTTTATGAATTCCTCGGTAAAACAAGCTCAAAAAAATGGCGCAACACCAGAGGATATTGCAGCAGGGCTTGCGATTTCAGTCGTCAAAAACTCCATCTACAAAGTGATTCGCGCTACCGACCCAGAGAGCCTTGGCAAAAATATCGTCGTGCAGGGCGGAACTTTTCTCAACGACGGCGTGCTACGTGCGTTTGAAATGCAAGTAGGACGTACCGTGGTAAGACCACAGATTTCGGGATTGATGGGCGCATTTGGGGCGGCGCTTTTTGCCAAAGCATTATCCGAAAACCAAGGCAAGAGCAATATCATCTCCAAAGAAAATCTGCTCGGCTTTGTGCACGAGTCCAAAACAGTCACTTGCAATTACTGCACCAACCATTGTTTGCTCACTGTCAGCAAATTTTCCAATGGCGAAAGGCTGATCTCTGGCAACAAATGTTCACGTCCGCTCCAGAAAAAAAATCAGACAGAGCTTCCAAATCTGTACCAGTTCAAGCAAGATTACATGGCGCAATTCAAATCACATCGAGGAAACAAAACGACAATCGGACTTCCGCTCGTGCTGAATTTCTTCGATACACTGCCGTTTTGGTTTACCTTTTTCAAGGAGCTTGGATTCTCCGTGGAAACCTCCGACCAATCTACGAGAGATTTGTACAAGCTCGGACAACACACGATTCCGTCCGATACCGCATGCTATGGCGCAAAATTGGTGCACGGACATATCTTCAATTTGTTTGACAAAAATGTCGATGTGATATTTTATCCAGCGACTTCTTATAATATCAACGAAGGTCTCTCGGATAATGTGTATCATTGTCCCGTCGTTGCCTACTACCCAGAAGTAGTCAAGTCCAACATCAAATTCAACAAAAACATCGGGTTTATGTATCCGTATGTTTCGATTCACGAGGAAGAAATGTTTGTGAGCCGAATGTATCCCTATGTCAACCGACTGGATTCAAAACTCACACCAAAAGCAGTCAAGCAAGCAGAAAAAGCGGCTCGTATCGCTTACGAAAGATTCCACAAAGCGATGCGTGAGGCGGGCAAAAATGCGATGGATTATGCCAACAGACACAATCTCAAAATGCTTGTACTCTCAGGGCGACCATACCACGCCGACCCCGAGATCAACCACGGAATCGACCGACTGGCAAATCAGCTTGGATTTGTTGTGCTCAGCGAAGATTCGCTCCCGATCTTGGACATCGGACGAGTGCAAAATGTACTCAACCAGTGGAGTTACCACGCCAGAATGTACAATGCGGCACGATTTGTAGGCAGGCAAAAAAATATGGAGCTTGTGCAGCTTGTTTCGTTTGGCTGTGGACTGGATGCGGTGACATCCGATGAACTTCGTGAGATTCTCCACCGCTACAACAAGCTCTATACTCAGATCAAAATTGATGAAATCAGCAATCTTGGCGCAGTCAAAATCCGCCTACGCAGTCTGATTGCCGTAATGGAAGAAAGAGAAAAGAAAAATGCAAAATAATTTCGCCATCTTCAAAAAGGAGATGAAAAAAACGCATACCATCCTGATCCCGCAAATGCTACCGATTCACTTTGCGCTCGTCAAAGAGGCTCTTCTGCTCGAAGGATACAATGTCGAGCTGCTCGTGGACACCGATCGAGCATTTGTTGCCGAAGGACTCAAGTATGTGCACAACGATATGTGTTACCCAGCGATCCTCGTCATCGGGCAAATGATCCATGCGCTCAAGAGTGGTCGCTACGACACCACCAAAGTGGCACTTGTGATGACGCAAACCGGCGGAGGATGTCGTGCATCCAACTACATTTATTTGCTGAGAAAAGCACTTGCACAGGCAGGCTTTGCTCATGTGCCCGTCATTGCACTCGCAGCAGGAGGACTGGAGACCGCAGACGAATTTTCTGTCAGCACCAAATTTATGAACCGTGCTGTGCATGCTTTGCTCTACGGCGATTTTTTGATGACGCTATACAATCAGGCTCGCTCCCGTGAACTTACCAAGGGAATGTCTGAGAAAAAACTCAACAAATGGATCAAGGTGCTCGCACTCTATCTCAAAAGCTCGGCATTTATGAATTTCCGACTCAACTGCAAAAAAATCGTGGACGATTTCTCCAAAATTCCGATGGGCCCGCCAAAAATCAAGGTCGGTATCGTGGGCGAAATTTA
>JBHBDS010000076.1:0-17901 GCA_041784625.1 Filifactoraceae bacterium | reverse complement strand
TTTGAAATGACATAATGCGCATCGTCGACAAATTTGAAAATTTCTTTGTCAAAATGGTCATAATGAGAATGCGTTACAAAAAAAGTCACCTGCTTGTCGCGAGGAAAACTCTTGGTGCAAAGCTGTCCACAGTCTTTCATTTTTTGTTTTATACAATTATCTTTGAAATAGTCAAAGACGATAAATCTGGAATCCGTTTCGATCGTAAATCCGCTATGAAACAAATAGGTTATTTTGAACATTTTTGCCCTCCCTAATTATTCTTAGGAACAGTTTACCATAAGAAAACATTTTTTTCAAACAAAAATCGGCTAAACCATTGAGCTTAGCCGAGAATCGTTAAATTGGATGATTAAATTGTTCTGGAACATACAACGTGGATTCAATTTTGTTTCGCTCCGCCCATTTTTGCTCCAAAAACTTCTTCCCATGCTCTGGGAACAATGCATAGGTCAGAATATCTTCGTCAGAATTTGCTAAACCGCCAATTTCCTGTTTGTACTGCTCAAAAGATTTTTGCTCTGATTTGGTCACCGCATTTCCTTTGAGGATTTGATCTTTTACTTCCTGCGAAATTTCTGCTGGCGACATTCCGTAGTTACCCGATACATAATCTTTGATTTCTGCTGGAGCCATCTTGTATCGCTCGCCCAAAATCACATTAAATACAGCCTGCGTTCCGACCATTTGGCTCATTGGCGTTACCAATGGCGGATAACCCAAATCTTTTCGGATGTTTGGCACTTCTTCGAGCACTTCTTTGAATCGATGCTCGTTGTTTTGCTGCTTGAGTTGGAATAGCAAATTCGATAGCATTCCTCCTGGCACCTGGTAGATCAGCGTCTTCACATCTGGAGTCAAGAGTTTCGTATCAAAAATTCCTTTTTGAATGTATTTGTCTCGTACGGTTGCAAAATGCGCCGCAATTTTTTCAAGAAGTTCGTAGTTTAGTCCCGTCTCATAGCCTAAATTATCCAGCGCCAATGCAACGGATTCTGTCGGTGGCTGCGAAGTTCCGCCTGAAAATGTCGAAATCGCTGTGTCGACACGAGTCGCCCCTGCGCGAATCCCTTCGATATAATTCAGCTCTGCCATTCCTGACGTAGAATGTGTATGAATAATAATATCAAGCGAAGTAGTTTTCTTGAGCGCTTCGACGAGCTCCTTTGTAACCTTTGGCAGAAGAATTCCTGACATATCTTTGATCGCAATGGAATCTGCACCAAGTTCTTCGAGTTTTTTTGCCAAGTCGCAATAATATTCGATCGTATGGATTGGGCTGATGGTGTATACGATCGCCGCTTGTGCATGACCACCATATTTTTTGATTGCAGCAATGCTTGTCTTGAGATTGTTGACATCGTTGAGCGCATCAAACACTCGAACAATATCAATTCCGTTTTCGATGCTCATTTGGATAAATTTTTCTACCAACTCATCGCTGTAATGTTTGTATCCCAAAAGATTTTGTCCACGAAGCAACATTTGCAATTTCGTATTCTTCATATGGCTTTTGATCGTGCGCAATCTCTCCCATGGATCTTCATCCAAAAATCGCACACAAGAATCAAAAGTTGCTCCGCCCCACATTTCGAGCGAGTAGTATCCCACTTTGTCCAAATCGTCGAGCACTGGTAACATATCTTCAATAGACATTCGAGTCGCCATGAGCGATTGATGTGCGTCTCTAAGCACCGTATCTGTTATCGACACTTTTCGAATCATCTTGCACCTCTCATCTGTTTTTATATACATTTTTTGAACTTTGTCCATTCAAATATGAGTATATCACAGATTCTTGAGAAATAACAGGATGATTTGTTCAAATGAAACACATTTTACAACCCAATTCAAATTTTGACACAAAAATATTTTCTCTTGCAAGTAATAATTCTTTTGTTAAATAGAATTGCTTCCGAAACAAAATATTTCCACAATAATATTTTCTTCTCACAGAAAAATTACCGGAAATGTTTTGTATCAATAAATAATAAAATATTTTTCGAAAAGATTCTTCGTTATCACTTTCTCAATCGAAACGAATCATTCCTTTCAATTGATGCTCATAAGGTATTTGATTTCTTTTTTTGTGAGCGGACGGAATTTTCCTTTCTCGAGATCGCCGAGATAGAGTTCCCCGATCTGAAGTCTTTTTAGATATTTCACTCGTAGTCGCTGCGTCTCAAACATTTTTCGCACCTGACGATTTTTGCCCTCTTCAATAGTAATCAAACATTTTGTCGTGCTTGTTCCCTTGCCGATTTTCTTGATACGGCATTTTTTTGTTTTGTAGCCATCGATTACGACGCCCGACTCCAGATTAAAAATACTTTTCATCGTGAGCGGCTGATCGAGTTCGACATAATACGTTTTGGAAATGTTGCTGCTCGGATGAATCAATTTGTTGGCAAACTCTCCATCATTGGTGAGGATCAGCAGCCCTTCGGTATCAAAATCAAGTCGTCCCACAGGATAAATTCGCTCATCATAATGCGGCTTGATAATATCCAAAACAGTTTTGCGCCCCTTATCGTCACTCACAGCAGAAATGTATCCGCTCGGCTTGTTGAGCATCAAATAGATTTTGTTTTTTTCTGGCTCTATTTTTTTTCCATCGACAACAACAATATCCTTCGCATCAACGACTGTTGAAAGACTTTCGACAACTTCTCCATTTATCATTACCTTTTTCTGCGCAATGAGCTCCTCCGCTTTTCTTCTCGAACAAATCCCCGAATGCGCAATATATTTATTGATTCTCATACTTTCTCCCTTGATTATCCAACTGAATAAAAAAAGACCAAAAGGATTTCCTTCTGGTCAAATTGGTGCCGACGGTGAGACTCGAACTCACACGCTTTTGAGGGCGGCGGATTTTGAGTCCGCTGCGTCTGCCATTCCGCCACGTCGGCATTTCTTAACGACTTAAGTAGTCTATCATATTCCAAGCCAAAAATCAAGTACAAAATTCAACTTTTCTCGCAAAGTCATGAAACGTGAATTCCCAAAGTAAGTCCTAGTTTGCGGGGTAAAGTGGAATTTAGTCTAAGAATAGCATTTTGACCGAAATTTTGCAGAGAGAATGTTAAGCAGATTACTGCGAGAAGATTGCTCGGGGAAATTTTCTTCCAAAATTCGAATCTTGAGGAATTATGCATACAAATCACCTCGCATCATTCAGACAACCGATGATACGAGGTGCTAATTTTTTGGGAATATACATTGCCACAATGTCCAATTTTGACGACGAAAAGAGTCTGTTCATACTGTGTTTCGCACATTTTCGTCTCATAACGTAATCGCATTACAACATAGTGCAGTCCGCAAAAAATTTCATCCACAAAATTCGTCGCTTGCTACGATTTGGAATAATTATAGACTTTTGCCGCATAGCGATTCATCAATCGTACATCTTGTACTAAGATTGCGTTTTCTTGGCTTGATCTTTGCGCAAAGAACACATAATAGTACACATCACCAACCTTATTTTGCCAATCATAAAATGCTGTATTCTCCATTGCCTGATGCGTCTTTCCATTTTGTACCTCTGTGATGAATTGTTCGAAAATTTTTTCGCCGTCTGCTCCATTACCATGAATCTTGGCTGCGGCGATAAACGCCATTTTTAGCCCCTCATCATTTGTTGTGAGAAATTTTTTGTCTGTAAACGCAGAAGCCCCTCCCATCACATCTTGAATGAAAAGCTGTGTACTTTTGACTTTCCCACGCTGAGTCAGCACGATCGACCGCTTCATTGTAGAGGGTTCGAGCTTTGGGTCTGTCAGATAGTATGCGATCATCTTCTCAGCCAGTTCTTCTCGCTTATCCACTTCCCAGTCAAGTCCGCTTTCAGTAAGTACAGCGTTTACTCTTTCGCTGTCATACAAATCGTCGGTTATCTCCCAATAAAGATGGCTACCAATCTGCCAGAGAGCAAACAATACGATGATTAATCCTGCTGCCACGAAAATTTTGTTTCGCCTAATTTTTTCTGCCATAGAACTCATTGTTTTTCCTCCTTTTTCCCGAATGCGTTTTGTAAGCTATTTTAATAATTTAGGACTTCAACCTTCTTTGATACGCCGTTTTTGAATGAAGCAAATTGTCTTCCCAAAAGAATGTAGTCCCAATGTCGAAAAATGCATTCAATATTTTTCCTATTACACCTTCCCATTTGCAAACCAGGTTCTAAGTCGGTTAAGTTTTGTAAAATCAATTTTACATGATATTTTCACAAAGAATCTCTATTATCTCTACTGTGTCTAAAAAGTTTAGTTCTCCAATATAGTGATTTTCATTTAAGTACACTCTCCACAATTCTTGCAAATAACCATCTTCTTTAATATCGGTTAATATTTCTTTTGCTTCTTCAATAAAGGACAGACTATCTCTTTTTTGAGCTGTGGAAAAAATTGCTCTTTTCAACACTTCGAAATCTATCTCCTCTTTACGCAGATGATAAAGAGTGTAAATGTCATAGAAATCTCTCATCCTAGTTGTTGAAATGTTTCTTTTTATTATGCTTTCATATTTCTCTGCAAGAATTGTTTCAAGCGGATACGCAAGCACTCTGAGTCCCCCTTCACAAAACATACATGGATAGACATATTCTATTTCGCTAGGAGTGATCGCATCGCCTGTGGTAATATCAATTTTCATCGCATTTTTTATTTTTCCGAAGTTCGCAGTTAGATGTACTCTAAAATTGTCGTACTCATCATCTTCTCGAATGAAAGTGATATTTGTGATTTCAAATTGTATTCCGTCTTGAATATCTACATTCAATATTTCTAAAATGATTTCTCGGATAACTTCTTCTTTCAGTGGAATCCCTTTTACGGTGGTGTCCATATCCATGGTTGTTCTATTGTCTATGCCGATCATCGAAGAAATCAGCAAACCGCCTTTTATTACAAAATTTATTCGGTATTTCGAATGAGACAACCTCTCTAAAAATCGCTCAAAGAAAAACATCTGTAAAACTTCTTGCGAGCGCAAATTTTTATTTTTAGCGATATTTTTTATTTTACCTTTTAAGCTCTCTGGATTCATCATTATAGCACCTCGATGTATTTTCTAATTTCATTTTCAAGTCCCAAGATTCGACTATATTTGACTAGTTTTCGAATATTTTTTTGTTTACTACGAAAGTATCCGTTAACTGCATCTACAAAAATTTGCTTGTCAACCGAATCTCGATCAGCAATAATGTCACAAATAGTTCTCTCCATATCATAGCATTTTACCTCGTTCCCGAGAGCAGTTTGTGCTGTCGTGATGCCTAGGTCAAAATGTTCTTTTTTTTTATAATGTACGATAATGTTTTTGACTTTATTTTTGATATGGCTGATATTATAACCCTGAGGAACACTGAAATGAAATGTGTTTGGAGTTCTATCACTGAATCCATGCAAAAACAATGCCGTGTGATGAGAAAATACAACTTTTTCGCTATTGTATGATATGAGCGCAAGTTCATCATCAAGTTCATCTTTTTTCTTATACAGTCCATTCTTTACTCTTTCTATCTCACCAAGGCGAACTAGATTTGCCAGTTTATGTCGCTTGATACCAAGTTTTTCTGCCTCTTTGTTTGTAATAAATCCTTTTTCTTCCAAATAATTATTCAAAACTTCCACACAGCTCACCTCCTTTACATTTACTCTTTAATTATACATTTCTAAAGAGTATTTGTAAAGGCAAGGAAATAACGCACGAAAAAACACCTCGCATCATTCAGAAAAGAAGATACGAGGTGCTTTTTATTCCTTAGAACAAATTCTTGCGATATTTGCTATACAAATTTTTGAGGAGCGTAATTTTTTCGTTCATTTCGAGTTGGAGCGCAGAGACTTCTTCGTAGTTTTCTGCTTCGATTGCCTCTTTGATTCGTGTGAAGAGTGATTTGTGCTCCAGTCCATCTTTCATCAATTCCCATCGCATGGAGTTGATTTTTGTCCAGTTAACGATATCTAAATCAGAAATATCTTCGACATGAATATGTTCTTTTTTGCAATTTCGCACGACTTCGATATTGTCATCGATGATTCGATGCGCAAGCTCGTAGGTCCATGTGCTCAATATATACTGATGATACGATGCCAAAATGCTATCGGAGAAAATTTCTTCTTTCTTTAGCACTTCGATTTTGTCTTTGTGTTTTTGCAGATTGATTACATTGTCGTAAACCGTTGCTGGCGGTTTTCCGAATCGCTGATTGCGTTCTTCTTCGGTGTAAAAATCAAAAACATTTTGTTCACTGCGATACTGTCTATTCTTTTCCAAATATTTTGCGTCGTCGCCATATTCTTTGGAAAATTCTTGTACTAATTCTTCGAGGCTCATTTTGAGCGCAGCATTTTCCAATCCGTCGATCATCGCTTGGTAACAAGCAGCAAGCACCAAGTACACATTGGTCAGCGGGTTTGGTGAACGCAGCTCAAATCTTGTTGCCATTGGCGATTCCATATCTTTGATGAGCCCGATGAGTATCGAGCGATTTCTCGATGGAACTTCCACCGAGCGTCCGAGTGAGGAAACAATACAAATTGGTGCCTCAAAATGCGGTTTAAGTCGGTTGAGCGAGTCGATGGATGGCGCAACAAATGGATTGATGACTTCATAATTTTTGAGGATTCCCATCAAACTTGCAAGCGCAAAGCTGCTAGCAAAATTGTTGCGGTAATCGTGGTGCGTGAAGAGGTTGACCATCCGTCCTGAAGAAAGTTTTGCCGCAACGCCTAGGTGAATATGTTTTCCACTTCCTGCAACACCTTCGATTGGTTTTGCTTGGAATGTCACTTCCAAATTGTATTTGTTGAAAATTTCTTTTACCAAATTTCGTACGATAATTTCCGTATCGGCCGCATGAATTTCTTTGGAGTATTTCCAGTCGATTTCAAGCTGCTCCATTACATGAATTTGTGTTCCGTTGGGATTGATTTGCGAAGTTACTCCGCCAACTTCTTTGTGCCCCATCTCTGGCTCAAATCCATAGCGTTCCATAATTTCGAGCGTTTTTTCCATCGCTGAGCGCACATTGCCCTCGGTTCTTTTCCAATATTGCTCCTTGAGTGTTTGGGAGACGGAAAGTTTTTCTTCGTCGGCAATGTCCTCTGGCGTTTGCACCCAGAACTCGAGCTCCGTTGCCGAAGTAAGTACCACTTCTTCAATCGTTTCATCGTCGAGCAATCCAATTTCACTTCGAAAATCTTTTTTCTGATCAACAAAGTTTTTGGCAAAAGTTTTGAGTCGATCTACGGATTTTTTCAAAATCGAACGGGAGCAAACCATTTTGTTGTTGTGTATGAGGAAGGATGGAATAATCAGCGTTCCAACAAATTTTCCGTTGAGCGCAAGGCTGTTGTAATTGTAATCGACGTACCAATCGACTTCTCGATCCGGCCAGATGATTACTCGTGCGTCATCGAGCGTCGCAATCCCTGGCAAGGTTACCGACGATCCATCCGTTTGCACGCCGAGCTGCAGATGTTTTTCCATATCGTCGATAAAAAGACTGACTGGAATCCGCTCATCTGTTCCGTTGCCCCCAAAATCGAATCCAACATACGATACAAATTGGATTTCTGGATGCTCTTGCAATAATTTGGTGAGCGTTTCGACACTTCGTCCCAACTTTGGTATTTTGAATATCAATCCTTCTAGCGCTCTATCATTGAAATACATTTTATTCTCCCTTCAAAATTTCATTTAACGCAAGCATCGCTCCTAATTTGGAATGCTCATAGGTCAGTCCGCCTTGAAAATACACGGTGTATGGCTCTCGCATCGGCGCATCGGCGCTGAGCTCAATCGAAGAACCCTGCACAAAAGCCCCCTCTGCCATAATCACCTCCGAGTCGTATCCTGGCATCGCCCACGGCTCTGGTGTGACAAAAGAGTCCACGGGCGCGGCTTTTTGGATTCCTCGGCAAAATCGAACGATCTCCTCTTGGGAATGAAGTCCCACCGATTGAATTATATCACTCCTTTTGTCTTTAAAAAACGGAAAAGTTTCAAATCCTGCTCGCTCAAAAAGTCTTGCGCAAAAAATCGCTCCTTTTTTTGCATTGGCGACAATCATCGGCGCAATAAACAATCCCTGCAACAAAATTCTCGTCGTCCCAAAAGTCAGTCCGCATTCTTTTCCGATTCCCGGCGCCGTCATTCGTGCGGCAACTTTTTCGATGAGATCCGCTTTGCCCACGATGTAGCCACCAGAAATTGCCAATCCGCCACCAGGATTTTTGATGAGCGAGCCTGCCATAATATCCGCACCCACTTCGATCGGCTCTTTGGTTTCCATAAACTCGCCGTAGCAGTTGTCAATCATCACAATCGCCTCGGGATCGATATTCTTCACAAAAGAAACCGCCTGCTCGATGTCATGGATGGTGAGTGCTCTTCTTCGGAAATACCCTTTGGAACGCTGAATGTAAATCATTTTCTGCTTTTCCGATTTTACAAGCGCATTGGTGATTGCCTCAAAATCAAAATCGCCACTTGGCAAAAGCTCCACCTGCGTATAGACCACTCCACGAGATTGGAGAGACTGATACGATGGAACAATACCAATCGTCTGATCTAGCGTATCATACGGCTTGCCCGAAATCGAAATGAGCTCGTATCCATTCTTCAAAATTCCTTCAAGACAAAGCGCCAGCGCATGCGTTCCATTGGCAATCGTTGGACGCACAATCGCATCCTCTGCTCGAAAAATTTCCGCAAAAATTTCTTCTACTTTTTCTCGTCCCGCATCGTTGTAGCCGTAACCTGTGTTCCACCCAAAATGCGTGTCAGACAGTCGCATTTTTTGCATTGCAGCAGTGATTTTGTAGCTATTGTATTCTTGTATCTCTCGAATCTCTGCAAAAAAATCTTCCAGCTCCCTATCGACCTCACGCGCAAGCTTAATCACCTTTTCGCTGATTTCAAAATCATGGTGCAAAAATCCAAATAATTCTGTGCTCATTATTTTTCTCCAAAGAATTTTGTAAACAGCGTAACAATGGTTTTGTAATCTTCTACGCCGCCTGTTTCTCGCTCCGAGTGCATCCCAAAGATTGGATTACCAATATCGATCGTGTTCACTGGAAGTTTGGACGATACGATTGGTCCAAGGGAAGAGCCGCCAACCACATTGGAGTTGTTGAAGAATTTTTGGTAAGGTAATTTATTTTTCTTCGCCAAGTGAATCAGATACGCCTCGGTCGATGAGTCGGTTGCATATCTTTTGTTCGAAGAATTTTTGATGACGAAACCACCGTTGATCACTGGCTTGTTGGTGATGTCAGCTTTGTCCAAGAAATTTGGATGCACGGAATGCGCCAAGTCTGCCGAAATCATATAGGATTTTTCGAGCAAGATCAAATATTCTTCACGAGAAAGTCCGAGGTTGATTGCAATTCGCTCGAGGATATTCGCCAAGAAGTTCGAGTCGCCGCCGTTTTTTGTCTGCGAGCCAATTTCTTCGGAGTCGAGACAAATTGCCATCGCAATCGAATTTCCTTTTTTGCTTGCGAGCAGCCCCTCCACCGACGAAAACGCCATCGACAAATTGTCCAGTCTCGGCGATTGAATCAGCTCGTTGTTTAGCCCAAGCAGCGTTGGTGGCTGTACATTATATAGATTGAGTTCATACGACAAAATATCTTCTGCCACAATCGAAAGTTCTGCCGCAAGAATATCCAAAAACATTTTGGAATCCGCCGTTTTTTCGCCGATTTGCAGAACTGGTTTGAGATCTTTTTGCTTGTCGATTGCCACGCCGTTGTTCACCTCACGGTTCATATGGATGGCGAGATTCGGGATAGTGCAGATCGGTCTTTTGAAGTCGATGATTTGCTCGATGATTTCATTTCCTTTGGCATAATGCACCACACCGGCGATGGAGAGCGGCTTGTCAAACCAGGTGTTGAGAATCGGACCGCCGTATACTTCGACATTCAGCAGATGGTATCCGTTTGCAAAAACATCGGCGTTTGATTTGATCTTAATGCTTGGCGAATCGGTGTGTGAGACAACCATCTTGAATCCTTCTAGCCCATCGATGCGAAATGCAATGGTCGCACCGTCTTTGCTTACAAAATATTTTCCGCCTTTTTTGATGTTAAAAGGTTTTTCGATGTCGAGCTGGACATATTTTTTTGCCACAAGCAACTCTTTGAATTGCTCCGACACATGATATACCGATGTTGATTGATGGATAAAATCCATGAGTCTTTGAATCATACTTCCTCCTACGCTTTTGATAGTTTTGCAAAAGACTTATCTATTTTTTTGATTCCTATTCCAGTAAATACGATAGTGTATGCGCTCTCGCTCTTTGCGACAATTTTGCCTTTGCCAAACACAGGATGCAGCACCTGCTCTCCCATTTCAAAATCGTCTTGCGCAGTCGGTTTCGAACTTACTTGCGCAACCATTTCTCTTTTTTTGCGATATTTGTCCACGAGCGAATAGCCGTAGTAGTCGGAACTTGTGCTCTGACGCTCCACTCTTCCGTTGATCAGCTCTGGCGGAACATCTTTGATAAAACGAGAAATAATCTGTGCGCTGTATTTGCCGAATTGATTTCTGCCAAGTGCATAAGATAGAATAAGCAGCTCCTTCGCCCTCGTCATCCCGACGTAGCACAATCTGCGCTCTTCTTCAATCTGCACATCACTCATCAACGATCTTGCCGATGGAAAAATTCCCTCTTCCATCCCCGTAATGAATACGACAGGAAATTCCAAGCCTTTGGAACTGTGCAAAGTCATCAGTGTGACAACATTTTCGGTCTCTTCATAGACATCAAGATCACTGGTGAGTGCCACCGTGGACAAAAATGCCTCAAGCGATTTGTCTTCACTCTGTCTGGAAAATTCGTTCGCCACCGAACGTAGCTCCTTGATATTCTCCATCCGAGTTTCAAATTCGATCTCGCCCTCTTCTTTAAGCTCATTCACATAGTTTGTATTGTCTACCACTTTTTCAATCAATTCATCCAGTGGAATGATACCGCTCATTGTCTTGAGCGCAGAGATCGTTAGCACAAAGGACTTGATGGAATTTTTTGCACGAGAAGAAATATCATATTCCTCGCAGTCCAGCAATGCGTTGAACAATGACTCGCCTCGCTGATTCGCTTTAATTTCAATTTTCTCTAGCGTTTTGATTCCCAGTCCACGTTTTGGCACATTGATGATTCGCTTGAGAGAAATATCATCCGACGGATTAGAAATAATGCGCAGATATGCCAAAATATCTTTGATTTCTTTTCGGTCGTAGAATTTTAGTCCGCCGTAGATATTGTACGGAATTTGCGCATTGATAAGTTCTTCTTCTAAGATACGTGACTGCGCATTGATTCGGTAGAGCACGGCAATATTTTTGTATTCGTATTTTGATTGAAGTCGCTTGATTTCTCGAGCAACACTCTTTGCCTCGGTACGATCGTCTTGCGACTTGATAAGCTCTATTTTAGTGTCATTTGTGTTATCTGTCCACAATTTTTTTTGTTTTCTGCCCGTATTTTTTTCGATGACTTTGTTCGCTGCATCCAGAATATTTTTTGTCGAACGATAATTTTGTTCCAATTTCACGATGGTCGCATCGGGATAGTCCTTGGCAAAATCCAAAATATTGCGGATGTCTGCACCACGCCAGCCATAGATCGCCTGATCATCATCCCCCACGACGCAGATGTTTTTGTATTTTCGAGCAAGCATTTCGATCAATACATACTGCGAATGATTGGTGTCTTGGTACTCGTCCACCATAATGTAGCGAAATTTGTCTTGAAAAAACGCCAGCACTTCGGGATTTTCTTTTAGCAGACGAATCGTCAGGAAAATCATATCGTCAAAATCCACCGCATTATTTTTTTTGAGTCGCTCTTGGTAAAGTTTGTACACTCTGCTCGCCGTTTTGCTGCGAATATCGTTGGCGAATCGCTCTTCATAAATCGCTGGCGAAATCAGCTCATCCTTAGAAGAAGAAATGATTCCCATAAAGAACGCTGGCTTCATCACTTCCGCATTGACATTGAGCGCCTTCATACAATCTTTGACCAGCGTCTGCTGATCATAGTGATCGTAAATAACAAAATCTCTCGTGTAGCCGAGTTTATCGATGTGCATTCTGAGAATCTTGAGGCAAATCGAGTGAAAAGTTCCGATCCACATATAGGGATAGCTCTCGCCCATCAGATCGAACAGACGCCCTTTCATTTCGTTTGCTGCCTTGTTGGTAAAGGTGAGCGCCAAAATATTCGCTGGCGATTCGCCCGATTTGATGATGTGCGCAATTCGGTTGATGATCACTTTGGTTTTTCCCGACCCTGCTCCCGCAAGAATTTGCAACGGGCCATGAATCGTCTGGACCGCAAGCTGCTGCTGTGGATTTAATGATTCCATTTTGTTTCTCCTGTAAAAAAAGGGACCTTGGCCCCTTTTTGTTTTATAGTGTAAATGTTACTTGGCATTCAAAGTCATCATGTTTTTCTGCTGTCTCTGGGAATGTTGCCTGAACTTTAAGTCCTTTTGCCTCACACGCTTTGACGAAGAACAGTGAAATGATTCCTGTATCGATGCTGAAGTTTTTGTCTTCTTTTTTGTTGATGAACAGTTTGCATTCGTTCTTGTCGATCATAAATGCCCATGGCTGTTCATTGCCCCATGATGGTGCTAGCTTCGTCAGATAGAAAACTTCTGCAAGTCCAAGCTGCTCTAGCTCTTCCCAAGTCATTTCTTCTTTCCAAGTGTTTTTGTATACAAATTCTGCGATTCCTTTACGCTCGGATTTCTTTTCCGTATTCTTTTTGAAGAATCCAGAGTATTCTGCTCCTAGTCCGATGCAAGCGAGAAGTGTTTTTCCCTCTTCTTTGCCAAACAGCGCATTGTAATCGACTCCGTCTACTGTGCTAATCCAGCAAGTGCCGATTCCTTTGTCCCAAAGCGAAAAGCGAACCCACTCGGTGCAGAATCCAGCGTTTTGTCTTGCTTTTTCTGTGTCTTCTCCAAAAACAAGTATGTAGTTCGGAGCTTCGATAATTTTGCCAAAATATCCAATTTTTCCATCAAAATCCGCAGCGAATTTTTTCCCATCTTCAATCACTGCAAATTCAAGATCGGAATCATTGAGCTTGTTGAGCGAAGAAAGACTTCCAATCACCGCAGATAGCAAATTCGTATCCACTTTTTTGTTTGTAAACTCTCTTACGGATTTGAGTTCTGTAATAATTTTTTCGTAGTTCATTTGGTTCTCCTTCAAATAGATTATTTTTTACAAAATCATTGCCATGAATACCTATATCGATTGATGTCACAGGACACCAATTTTGTCTATACAATGGGGCTATTCTTCCTCGATAATTGCGACAAGTCGTTTGACCACATCGACTTCATCGGCGCCATCAGCTGACACCATCACCAAAGAGCCCTCTGGAATCGCCGCTGCCAAAAGCCCGACGATACTTTTTGCATTGATCAATCGTCCTTCGTATTCTAGAAATACATTGGATCGATATTGCGTTGCTGCTTTGATGATCTCAGATGCCGCTTTTGCATGGATTCCCATCTCGCTGACTACACGAGCCTGCTCAGTATACATTTCTCCTCCAGTATTAAAACATAAATCCTTTGTGTTGCAATTTCATTAAAATAAATCTCTCATCAATTTATTTGATTTACTTCCCCTACTTGATGAATAATAATATTATCATTAAAATTATTCTACCGCCTGTGCAAAAAATCATTGTTGCTCTTCAAAGTATTTCAATCCACTATTATATTATAACATAAATGTACCCGTCCTATGATCATTTATGTTTCAATAAGAACTTCCATGCGGTACCCTTCCGATGAATTATAACGAAATCGTAGATTTCTATAATTCTATCGTTGGGCACAGGCAAGCCCGTTTGCGACTTGTCGCAACATAATAATTTAAGTTGTTATTATAACAGATTAATGTTGTTTTGCTTACAAATTTCGATGGTTTCGTCATCCCAAATTGATGCTTGGACTTCGCCGATATGTGCTTTGCGCAGGAAAAACATACAGATTCGAGACTGCCCGATTCCTCCACCGACGGTGAACGGAACTTCTTTGTTGAGTACACTTTTTTGAAAATCCATCTCGAGCTTATGCTCTTGCTCGCGGATTTTGATTTGGCTGAGTAGTGAATCAGCATTGACACGGATTCCCATCGAAGACAATTCGAGTGCGATGTCAAGAATATCGTAGTAGAACAAGATATCGCCATTGAGCTCCCAATCGTCGTAGTCTGCCGCACGACCATCGTGCATTTCGCCATTGGACAATAATTTCCCAATCTGCATAATGAATACGGCGCCATGTTTTTTAGCGATTTCATACTCCCGCTGTTTCGGCGTCAAATCTGGATACAGATCGAGTAGCTCCTGCGAGGTGATGAAGAAAATATCTTTTGGTAGTTCCGTCTGAATTTGCGGGAATTCATAGTTCATTTTGTAGGAAGTGATTTTGAACACTTCGTAAATATCTTTTACAATCGAAATCAGCGTCTCAATCGTACGATCTTCTTCAAGAATGACTTTTTCCCAGTCCCACTGATCCACATAGATGGAGTGAATGTTGTCCAGCTCCTCGTCACGACGCACCGCATTCATATCGGTGTAAATCCCTTTGCCAACTTCCACGCCGTAGCTTCCCAGCGCCATACGTTTCCATTTCGCGAGCGATTGAACGATCTCCGCATAATATCCTGTGTCGAGCATATCAAAACCAACAGGACGCTCCACCCCGTTGAGGTCGTCATTGAGCCCAGTCGATTTTTTTACAAAAAGTGGTGCAGAAACCCTCGTCAGATTTAGTTTTCGAGACAATTCTTTTTCAAATTTATCCTTTAGTACTTTGATAGCAACTTCTGTCTCCATCAAATCCAATTTACTTTGATACCCCTGTGGTACAATCAGTTTTTGACTGCTCATTTTATTCTCCTGTTGCCACAATAATGATTTGATTTTGCAAATTACTGCGACTTGTTTTTTGTTCTGAATTTTTGGCAACTATTTTTGGTTCATCACTTTTGACATTTTCCAAAAAATTGCTCCGTTCAATATTATAGGATATATGACAGTTGCTGGCAATATCCTCAATGATATTCGTTTCGTTTTCCGAAAAATAATTTGGGACGATGATTGAAACTCCCTGCTCTGGAAAATGATGCTGATGCCTTTTTAGTTCGAGTTCCATCTCGTCAATCAGCGCCTTGCTGCTTGACACAATGCCGCTTCCTGCGCACATCGGGCAAGTCGCAGTCATTTGTTGTACGATCGATGTTTGGGTTCTTTCGATCACCATCTGAAACAGACAGCTACTGTTCATCGGATAGAATTTGATTCGTCGATCACGCAGAATATTTTTTGAAAAAAACTCGAAAATAAACGCCTCCAGCCGATCCCGATATTCATCGCTCATCGTAATAAAATCAATCAGAATCATCCCCCCAAGAGCAAATTTTTCGATGTAGTCCATGATATAAGCAAATGCTGCTTGGTTTACCGAAAGAATTTTGCGATCACGAATCGACTGATCTTGCATCGGAGAGTTAACATCAATCACACAAAGTGCCTCGAGATAATTCACCGTGATCGAAAAATCATCTTTTGTTTCACTCCCACGAATTTTGTCCATCAAATTCAGATGATGTCGCTCAAAAAGCGAATGTTCGATATACTCTACTAAGATTTTTTCGCTCTCGTATTTTTTGCTCAGCAATTTGTAACAAGCTTTGTCATCGCAGGCAATCGAGCGGATTTTCCATTTTGTGACAAATGATTCGACCATCTGTTCCATCGAATTGCTGTCATATACCAAGCCGATTTTTGAGAGTGAAAAATTTTTTCGAAGTGTTTGCAACTTCTCTAGCTCTTCCGCAATTTCGTCGTAATCGGAGAGCTCGCAATGACTACGTAACAAAAAACCATATTCCCAAGACTCTTCTTGGAGTTTTTTCGCCAATTTTTTTTGTTCACGGCTATCCCGATTTTTTTTCGGCAAGACGATCGATTTTCCATTTTCTATCAGCACAGCAAATTTTCCAGCGATTGTAATATCTTCGGTTGCTCTTGCCTTTTTGTTTTTTTCGGCCTCTCGCTGAATCTGCACGAAGATTCGCTCTCCTGGCTGAAGTTTTTTCTTTGACGGAAGAAATACGCTATCCTCACCAATGTTTACAAACGCAGCACCAAGCGTCATCTGGTAGTTCTCTACAAACCCAGCATAAATCTGTCCGACCTTTGGCTCAGAATCCTTGGCAATCACTTTCAACTCCAGCAGAGCATTTTTACTGTCAATCACTGCCAATTTGTCAAACAATGTGGTCCGCTCAATCAACAATTTATTCGACAAGTTTCATTCCCTTTCCATCAAAAAGATATAGCTGCGTTTTAACTACTGAATAAACTTCGTAATTGCTCTCACTGGAAGAATGATTCTCGAATAAAATATCGATAAACTCCGACGGTTTAAGTGCACCATTGGTCGAGTTAAGCAAAATCACATCGATTGCATTGTCGATTACTTCGATACGATCGATTCGATCTTTGACATTGATTTCAGTAAATTTTCCTTTTTTATTCTTCTTTCGAATCAGAATTTCTTCTTGTGCGAGCAGTTCACTGATTCGCTGAATCAGTGCCTCGTCCACCTTGTTCAATGAAATCCGATATTTGCTATGTGTTGTCAAAGAAGCGATACCGCCCATTTTTGGAATCGGATAAACCTCGCTCACCTTTACCCCAATCGGCAATGCTTTATTGAGTTTTTTCAGAAATTCTTCAGGTGAGATTTCCGATGCGACATCGATATCCATCATCTCGCACACGCTCTCCACCCCAAGGCTGAGCGCTGGCGAAAACGAGAGCTTTGGGTGAGGATGAAAACCTTGGCTGTAGTTTACATCGATGCTTTCTCGGCGCAATGCCCGAATAAAAATTCGAAGTAAATCGAGATGCGAAATAAATGCCATCTCGTCCGTCTTTGAATATTTGCAGCGAAAAATCATCCGCAGAGCCCCCTTCCGATATTCTGATTGATTCCGCAGCCGATGCAATGGTCTCGGCAATCCACCGATTCTTTTGCTTCAAGCGCAAGAGAGAGTTCTCTTTTTAAGAAATTTTTGCTAACACCACAGCTGAGGTGATCCCATGGCAATGGTCGATCGAGCTCGATCTCCTTGTTCGCAAAATCCATCGGGTTGATACCATTTTCTTCAAATGCTTGCATCCACAAATCATATTGGAAATGCTCGCCCCAGCTATCAAATTTGCAACCTTTGCGGAAAGCATCGTAAATTACTTTTGAAATCCTGCGATCTCCTCGTGCAATCACTGCCTCCAAAAAGCTCAGCTGATTGTCGTGATAGCTAAAGGAAATATTTTTGTGGCGCAGTTTTTCTTTGAGATATTGCTGTTTTTGCGCCATTACTTCCTGCGTGTCCTGACCATGCCATTGGAATGGTGTGTTCGGCTTCGGCACAAAAACCGAGGTGCTAATCGTCACATTGAAATTGCCGAGATTTTTGGTCTCATGAACTTCTTTGTATACATCGAGCACAGTGTATGCCAAATCGGCAATCCCATCGAGATCCTCGTAAGTTTCGGTCGGAAGTCCTGTCATAAAGTAGAGTTTGACATTTTTCCAGCCACCACGGAATGCTTTGCTCGTCGCTTGAATCAAATCCTCTTTGGTGACGCCCTTGTTGATCACATCACGAAGTCTCTGAGTCCCCGCTTCGGGTGCAAGCGTCAGTCCTGAGCGACGAACCGTCTGAATCTTCTCCGCCATTTCAACCGAAAAATTGTCCACTCTCAGCGATGGCAAAGACAACGAGAGCATATCTTTAGAATACTGATTGTTGAGCGTATCGAGAAGA
>JBHBDS010000075.1:0-17331 GCA_041784625.1 Filifactoraceae bacterium | reverse complement strand
TGTCTGGTGGACAGCAGCAGCGTGTTGCCATTGCTCGTGCGCTGGCGAAGGATCCAAAAATTCTTTTGTGTGACGAACCGACGGGCGCTTTGGATTCCAAGTCTGGTAAGGAAGTGCTCCAGATTTTGCAAAAATTTTCGACAAAGTTTCACAAAACCATCATTCTCATCACGCACAATGCAGAGATTGCAAAAATTGCAGACCGAATTTTTTACATAAAAGATGGGAAGATCAGCGATATCAAAATCAATGAGCAAAAACAAAGTGCCGAGGAGATTACATTGTAATGCTAAACAAAAAGTTGATTCGAGATTTGTGGGCGAATCGCGGCTCCAATTTGGCAATCATCGTGGTCATCTCGATTGGGATTATGTGCTACATCGGCTGCTCGCTCATACTAGATGCTACACAAACCTCTATGAATCGTTTTTATGACACGGGACGATTTCCCGATGCGTACATAGAGGTACTTGGGATGCCCTATTCATCGCTCAAAAATGTTCAAAGCGCTGAAGGCGTAGAAGATGCCGAGGGTCGAATCATCACCGACGTGCGAGTTGAAGACGGATTTGGCGCATCATCACAGGAGACAAAATACATTCGCCTCATCAGTCAAACGGAGCGAATCGGAAAATATGTCTTGATGGAGGGCAATTCCCCTGCCGCAAAACAAAACCAAATCGTCGTGGACAACAAATTTGCTGAGGCGAACAATATTCAAATCGGCGACAAAATCCCCATCATCGCCGCAGGAAAAAAATCTTCACTGGAAGTCGTTGGAATCGGTCGCTCGCCAGAATATGTCTATGCACTAAAAAATTCGGCAACGCTTTTTCCTGATCCAGTCACCTTTGCGATTGCTTTTATGCACACGGAAGACATTCAGCAGATCACGGGAAAAACACAATACAACCAAATCATCTATCATATCCAGTCGGGCTTCGATCAAAAAAAAGTGGAGCAAGGTCTCGACGCACAACTCAAAAAATACGGAATCATTCGTGCATATCCAATGAAAGATCAGCGCAGTCATATGATGCTCTCGCAAGAAATTGATCAGCTCAAGGCGGCAATTCTCGTAATGCCTGTGATGTTCCTCAGTATCGCTTCGATGATTCTCTACATTATGGTCGGACGAATCGTCGAGAAACAGCGTGGCCAAATCGGACTACTCAAAGCATTCGGACTATCGGATGCCAAAATCTTTTTGCATTATCTCCAGTACTCGTCCATCGTCGGATTTTTGGGCGGATTACTTGGAATTTTGTGGGGATACTTGCTCGCAGGACCGATTATTGAGATGTACAAAAACTTTTTTAATATGCCATTTGTCAGTCCAAGCACGCCATTTTCGTATTGGGTTGTCAGTCTATTGCTCGCCACTTTTTTTGGCGGACTTGCAAGCCTAAGAGCGAGCTACAAGGCTGCTCTGCTGCCACCGAGCGAAGCAATGAGGAGCAAGGCACCGGATGCGGTTCGCAGCAATTTTGTTGAGAAATCTCCACTTGTCCTCAAAATGTTTACAACCGCAGGACGAATGAGCCTTCGAAATATTTTTCGAAATCCGGCGAGAAGTATTTTTGTGCTGATTGGTATCACGGTGACCTTTGCTTTTTCCGTCGTACCATGGGGATTTCTTAAGATGACGGATACCATTTTGTTCGAAAATTACAATGAGGTCGAGCGATACCAAATCAAAATCCACCTTGCAAAAATTATGGATTCTAAAAAATTAGAGTCTGAACTGACCACCCAAAGTTATATCCAGCTCGTTGAAGGACTGCTCGAAGTCCCAGCGACTTTGCAGCATAAGCATATTAAAGAGGAAATTGTCGTAGTCGGCATAGAAGAAAACAGCCGACTCTATACCATAAAAAAAGATGGCAACATTCTCTCTCCTGCTCCACGATCGATTATTCTGTCCGAGCGACTTGCTGCAAAACTCGGCGCAACCAAAGGCGATACGATCGACGTAAAGTGCGCACTGTTCAAATACAAAGATGAAAGCGAGAGATTTTTTGTCTCAGACATCATCGAGCAAAATGTCGGGCTCTCTGCCTACGTAAATCGGGAACATCTGAGCAAATTAATTGGCTCAGGTGACTTGGCAAATTCGATCTTGCTTCAAGCAAACGATGGCAGCAGCGCCATTCTCAAAGAAAAATATCAAGACAGCGCCGTCATCGAAGGAATCAACGATGTGAACGACATGATTCAAATGCTCCAAAACATCGTCAACAATTATCTCTCGATGATGAAACTGATGGCCGGAATTTCAGTGTTGATGGGTTTTGCCATCATCTACAACTCGTACTCGATTATTTTGTCCGAGCGAGAAAAAGAATTTGCATCGCTGCTCGTGCTGGGGATGACCGAGAAGGAAGTCGTGTCCATCGTAAACCTCGAGCAGTGGCTCATCTGTTCAATTGGTATTCCACTCGGTGTTCCACTGACCTATATTATGTTCGATACCGTTGGCAAAGCATCGAGCAACGATATGTTCACGCTCAATCTCAAACCCGATGGACAATCGATGCTCATCGGGTTAGGATTTACCTTGTTTAGCATTCTAATTGCACAACTTTTTGCATCCTATAAAATCAGTCATATCAAAATTTCGGACGCACTGAAAGCGGACGAATAGGAGGTACTATGAAAAAACAAGTCAAATTTGCCATCGGAGTGAGTTTTGCCATATTATGTTTGCTCATTCTTTTGGTACAAAGCAATCGCAAAGTCGAAATCTCGACAGAAACCGTGATGCTCGGCACGCTGACCGACTCTTTTCGTGAAGACGGTTTGGTCGATTCGCCCGAGGACTACGCAATCTATGTGCCTTACGATGCGAAAATAAAAACAATCCTTACCAAAGGAACGGCAGTAAAAAAAGGCGATGTCCTTTTTGAAATGGACGATTCCAATCTCTTGCTCCAAAAGCAACAGCTCGAATCACAAATCGCCTCACTACAAGGCCAGCGCAGCATGAATGCGCCAAATATCACGCAGTATCAACTCGATATGGCAAAAATAGCAATCGATAGTGCAAAGACGACTTTGGACGATGCCGAAAAAAATCTTGCCCGAACCAAAGAACTCTATCAACTTGATGGCGCATCGCTCGTCGAACTGGAGCAAGCACAGAGCACTTATGACAATGCAAGCCAAAATTTTGAGCTAAAGAAAAAACAGCTCGCTGAGCTTCAAGAGCAAAAAAACGAACGAGCAGGTACGGGCGATTTTTATAATGCGCAAATCACCTCACTCAAGGCGCAGCTCGCCGATACAGAAGAAAAATTATCCAATACCATCGTCACCTCTCCGATCGACGGCACAGTCAAAACCGTCAATGCAAAAGCTGGTGGCTATGCACAAGCGGTCCAAAGTGTCGTCGAAATCGCTGCCGAAAAAAATCTCATCGTCGTATCGGAGGTGCTCACCGAATACGCTCCTGCGCTCAAAGTCGGGCAAGTGGTCAATATCATCCAAAAAACCTACTCTGGCGACGTAATCCACGAGGCAAAAATTATTCACATCGACGACTTTGCCAAAGCGAGCATCTCCTCGCTTGGACTGGATGAGCAGCGTGTCACCGTCAAAGCCGAGCTTCTGAAGAACGATGGTCTGCGTGATGGCTACGATGTGGATGCGGTCTTCCTAATTTTTGAAAAAGAAAATACCTTGTTCATCAGCAAAACTTCCTATTTTGAGGAGGACGGGAAATATTTTGTATGGAAAATAAAAGGAAGTAAAATTCGAAAAACTCAGGTCGAGCTTGGCTATCTCGGCGATTATCAAGTCGAAGTGCTCGGCGGACTGGAGGAAAATGATCGCATCGCCACCGATCCAAACCACAGCAAATTGGTTGATGGCTTGCGAGTCCGATATGAAAAGTAATAAGATGCAAGAAGCAACTCAACCAAAGTAGCAAAAAAAGATTCTCTATAATAGATGATTTATTCTCTATAATCATTTTATATCAAACAAAGAGCATATTTCTACTACATATGATTAAGGCGTAGTACGAAATATGCTTTTGTTCTACTCATAATTCAAAAACGCATCCTCAACATTATCATTTTCCGAGAATATATTATTCTTTTGCATCAATTTTCTTTTGATCAAATTTTTTCATTTTTATCATACAACAAGTTCTACTTCTTATTGGTAATTCATTCTATTTTTTTGTGAAACTCGCTTAATTTTTATGCTTCTTCGGACGATATACTAATAGTTTCTTTAGACATATATTGTGGAGGAAGTATGAGACGCAAAAAACTTGTAGAAAATGGATCATCAAAAAAGAATCGTAGTATCCAGCATGATATGATTCTGTCTGGAGGCATTCCTGTCATCATTGCATTTGTCATAATCTTTTTTCTTGTGCTGAGCAATGTGAAGAGCACACTCATTGTCCGAATGGATGAAGAGCTAAAAGCCAAAACGAGTACAGCCGCTCACAGCGTTGATGCGTATTTCGAAAAATACGATCACATCACCGATGTTTTGGCACAAGACGTACAAGCAATCAACATGACAAAAAAAACTCGTGCCTGGAAATTCAGATGTCAAGCAGCTGCCAGAATTTGAAGAAGCGTTCCAAACGCTCGTCAACATTCATCAAAGCGACGAAAATATCGTTGCAGTGTGGGTTGCTGATGTGGACACCAGCCAGCTATGGGCGTCGGATGGATATTTTACAGCACCGGAGTGGGACATCACCTCGAGAGAATGGTTCAAGGGCATTATGGCGAATCCAAATGGCTCGCTGATTCTCACAAAACCATATCTGTACGAATTTATCAATCAGAATATCATCACCATCGTGACACCGATGCGAGATGAGAACGGCACGATGGTCGGCGTTGCGGGAATCGATATCACGATCAGCACGGTGAACGATTTTATGAGACAGCATAAGATCGGCGAAACTGGATTTTTTGCATTGGTTACCAATACGGGCCAGATTATCTATCATCCCGATGATGCATTGGTTGATACGGAAGTTGCGGATGCGCCAATTAGCGAAAATCTGCGAAACAATATTTTGGAACATATCGATGGAAAAATCAATTTCAAAGAAAAGAATGTCAAATTCAACGGAAATATTTCGATCGCAGAAAAAACAAACTGGATCATTGTTGGTGCGTTGACCGAAAAAGAATTGTTCGCTGACTACACCAAGCTTGAAATCACGCTGCTCACGGTGTTTCTCATCGTGATTATCGCCTATGTTTTGATCCTATGGTTTACGACAAAACAAACTTCTCGCGCATTAATTCAGCTTAATGACGCTGCGCTACAAATCGCCGAAGGAAATTTGTCCGTCGAAATCAATGTTCAGTCAAAAAATGAAATTGGGCTCGTTGCCGACTCGATGAATAAAACGGTGGAACGCCTGAAAGAATATATTGGATACATCGAAGAAATCACATCTACTTTGACGCTGATTGCCGAGGGAGATATGAGAATCCGATTGACCAAAGAATATTGTGGGGAGTTTCAGCACATCAAAGACGCACTGCTTCGAATTTCAAAATCGATGAACGAAACTTTGGTGCAGATTCTGCAAGCATCCAACCAAGTAAACGATGGCGCAATGCATCTTTCTGCCTCTGCACAAGCTCTTTCGACAGGCGCAGAGGAACAGACCATTTCAATCGGTGAGCTCACGTCATCTGTTCTCGAGATCACAGAGCAAGCAAAAAACAATGCACAAAATGCCGAAAGTTCTCAAGCGCTCGTAACCGAGGCGAGCATCAAGCTCGAGGAAAGCAAGACGCATATGCAAAATATGCTCTCGGCAATGGAAGAAATCAATCGTTCTTCCGACGAAATCCATAAGATTATCCGTGTGATCGACGACATCGCATTCCAAACCAATATTTTGGCACTCAATGCCGCAGTAGAAGCCGCACGTGCTGGAGAAGCCGGCAAAGGATTTGCGGTTGTTGCGGACGAAGTGAGAAATCTTGCGGTAAAATCGGCAGAAGCTGCAAAAAATTCGCAAGCATTGGTGGAAGAAAGTGTTCGAAACGCAAAAATCGGAATGGAAATCGCCAAAGAAACTTCGGAATCGCTACAGAGCGTTGCTGAAAAAACACAGCAAAGTACGGAATTTGTTGGTGTGATCGCTCATTCCAATAAAGAACAAGCAAAAACCATTGAGCACATCAATCAGTCACTGACCGAGGTTTCCCGAGTGGTTCAAAGCAATGCTGCAACCGCAGAAGAAAGCTCTGCCGCAAGCGAAGAACTATCCGCTCAGGCAAATATGCTCAACGAGGAAGTACAAAAATTCAAACTTGAATACCGATAAAAGGATAAAATATAATATTAAGTATTAAAAAAGTGGCGTTACTGAATGAGGAAATCTCGTTCGTTAGCGCCACTTTTTGTATTCTATCGTTTTTTTCTTGTGTTTGTATAAAGTTTCTTCTACAGTGTAATTTCTCTAGAGTATTCCTCGCCTTGCGTGATCGTCTTAAATGTAATCGTCATGACGAGATTGTGTTCTCTGCAGATGCGATCCATCTGTTGCTTGATACGATCATCCACGTTGATTACCGTCGTTTCCATCGCATCGAAGAGCATAAATCCAACCTGCGTATCGTTGAGCACTGTCATCACGTCCTGCTCACGAATGTTTTTGGAGAGCAGGTCGATGATTTTGTCCTGCACCGTACTTACTTCTGATTTGGACATATCACGGTAATCTGCCGTTGCCATCGTAATGAGTCCCACCGAGGTAACCCTTTTATCATTACGTTTTTTGCGGCGAGTTTCCAATCGATATAGATCCAAGAAAAATTCTTTGGAACAGAAGAACGCCGATTGACGAACGCCCTCTTCCATTTGGCGCAATTTTTTCTCGATGGAGAAGAAATCAATGCTCGACTCACTATCGGTCGCCTCTTGGATTTTTTTGAAAAATACGGTGAGTTTTTCGGTTGGCGAAGTTCCTTTTTCGTTGTGATAACGCTCGCTAAGGAATTCGTAATGATCCATCGCCTCCTGATTTTTGCCAAGGGCAATCAGCAGTTTGAAATAAAGCGCTTGGAAATCTTCTTCAAAGAACAATCTCTCCATCACGGCATCCGCTTCTTGCAGCGCTTCTTGATAGCGTCCTTCCTCCACCAATTTTTCGAGCACACTGATAAAATGGCGTGAGAATTTTTTGCGATACTCATGGCGAATCGGTCTCACCCAGTCCAAATTATCCGAGTCTTGCAAGAATGATCCTCGATACAGTTCTTTGATGCGATCGAGATTTTTTTGATCCGCAGCCGTTTTTAGCTCTGGCTCATCCTTGCACAAATCCAAGAATTCCAAAAAGTCGATGCGACAATTTTTCCCCACCGAAAATACGTAGTAATCTGCAATATAGTCGAGGCTAAAAGTTTTGATGCCTGTGCGTTTGTTAAAGTCGTTGAGCACGCCACGCAATCTGTGAATATGTCCTCTTAGGGTATTCCCAGGGTCTTGGTAATTGTACTCGCTAAAATTTGCTTCTAAGATTTTGTGCGATGGAAGCTTATCGCCGATGTGCGCTACAAAATATTTGAACAGCGCAATTGTTTTTTTACTGCTTCCAAACTTTCTGATGGCCGATTCATCCCCGATAAATATGTCAAAAAATCCAAATGTCTGAATCTGAACCTGTTGATCCCTTTTTCCCATTTTGTCTCCTGTTCTTACTAAAATCCATATCCCTTTGATAATTATCTCATAATATGCCTGACTATTCAACCATATTATGAGATGAAAAGTATTTTTCACGACGAATTTTTTCAAAAACAAACCGAAAAATAATTCATGATGAAAAAATCACGGTGCAATGTGATATGAATGAATATCTTTTACAATACACTCGTCCCTTTTGTTTCTACCCGCATTTGAATCACTTCATAGTCTGTGTCATTAAATTGTTCTGCGATTTGCTCAAAACTTTCTGCCAAAAGCATAATGGTCGATCCTGCACCGCTGACATAGTAGCCTTGTGCATTTTTTGCACGGGACAAAATATCTTCGGCGTGAATCATATGCGGCAGGCGAAAATCTTGATGCAGTCGATCTTCGAGCGATTGTTTGAGCAGCGAATAGTCTCGGTTATAAAACGCAGCAATCAGCATGGCAACTCGAGAAATGTTGAACACCGCATCTTCAAACGGCACCTGTTTTGGCAAAACTTCTCTTGCCTTTTGTGTCGAAAATCGTTCCTTTGGCACAATCGCCACAAAGCAAAGATCCTCATAGATCGGTAGCGGCATCGAGTAGGCATGCTCTCCCTCTTGCATCGACGCACGCAGTCCTCCGTAGATCGCTGGCGCAACATTGTCTGGATGTCCTTCGATGGAGTTGGCAACTTCGAGCGCCTCGGCTCTGGTGTACGGTCTTTTGCTCAACTCAAACGCAAGCATCACGCCGCCCACGATAAATGCGGACGAGCTCCCAAGCCCTCGTGAAATCGGAATGTTGCTCTTGATTTTGATCTTGAGTTTTTTTGGAACATATGCGTTGCCGATTTTTTGAGTTGCATCAAGAAATGCTTTATAAAATAAATTATCCTTGTTGTCAAATTCTTTTTCGACGCCATCAAACTCGAGCTGAATATCCTCGAGGGAGTTATCCAACGAAAGCCCGCTCGCCTCGACCTCAAACTCTGCGTACACGCTCACTGCAACCCCAAGTACATCAAATCCTGCGCCCAAGTTTGCCGAGGTTGCTGGCACACGAATCGACAAATGACGATTGCTCTGAGCCTCCATCAGTCGATTGGCAAAATTTTCGACCCGAATCACTTCACGGTGGATCTCTTCTTGCTCTAGCACGCAGCGCAGCCTCTCTGGAATACGAACACCCGAATACTCTGAGATTTTTTGCATCGCATCGGCTTCGTCTACAAAATCCAGTCCAAGTGCTCTTGCCACATCGGGCGCAAACTTGTACGCTGAGGCGGTCGAGAGTACGACCATTTTGTTGTCGCTGCATTTTTTCTCCGCAACGGTCCACGCAATCGCTGTATGCGTATCCATGAGATATCCGCCATCTTTGAGCACCTCACGAATTTTGAGATGAGCCTGTGGACTTTTTGCATAATCCGCAACGAGTCCTGCGTTTTTTACTTTAGCAAAATGTTCTTCGCTCAGCTGATAAAATCCATCTTGCTCCAGCTGTTTCATGTAGCCAGCCACAGCATCCGTATCGCCCAGTACATGGAACAAAAAGCGCTCGAGATTACTCGATACGACAATGTCCATCGACGGCGAGCTCGTCAAAATCAGCGCACGTCTACGGTCGTATATTCCTGTCTCAAAAAATTCTTTGAGCACTTTGTTTTCATTGGATGCGCAAATCAAGTTACCAATCGGTAGTCCAAGCTCTCTCGCATAGTATCCCGCAAGAATATCGCCAAAATTTCCCGTCGGTACGCAGAAGTCAATTTTTTCGCCACGCTTGATGTCGCCCTTGTCGAGCAAAGTTTGATAGCTATAAAAATAATACGCAATCTGTGGCACCAGTCGTCCGATATTGATGGAGTTGGCGGACGAGAATTCGATCCCAAGATCCGACAAATCATTTTTTAGCTCTTCATCCAAAAAGGCATGCTTCACCGCTTTTTGTGCAGCGTCAAAATCGCCTTCGATGCCGAACACTGAAACATTTTTTCCTCTTTGCGTCGTCATTTGTTTTTTCTGAACAAAACTCACGCCCTCCGATGGATAGAGCACCATCACATCGATTCCGCTGTCAATCCCGTCGATGTTGGCAAAACCCTCGAGCGCTGCCTTGCCCGTATCTCCTGAAGTTGCTGTCAGAATCAGCGTGCGATTGTTGTTGCCGAGCACTTGCTTGGATTTTTTCATCAAAGCTGGCAAAACTTGCAGCGCAAAATCCTTAAACGCTGCCGTCGGCCCATGATAAAGCTCCAGCACATAAAAATCCTGCACTCGCTGAATCCTCGCCGCATCACTCACGCCAAATTTTGCATATGCTTCTTTGATTTCCTCCGACAGCTCAAGCTCTGGAAAAAAACTTTTCAAAATTCGTTCGCACAATTTATCATAAGGCAATCTCACAAGCGCAAGATCACTCAGATCCTCAAACTTCTGCGGCACAAAAAGGCCGCCGTCGCTCGCAATCCCCTGTAAAATCGCCTGCGCTCCAGATGCGATATTATTATTGTCTCTCGTACTATGATACATACTACCTCCCATGGTTTCACGGACAATTGTATTCGATGAGCTATTATAACAGAATTACGATTATTTTTCTAGACCATTTGTTACAAAATCCATAGATTTTTTACAAAAAAATAAAATAACGGTAACTCGTCAAGCATAAAACTCGATTTGTTACCGTTATCCAAATTCTATTTTTTCATTTTTTGGCGAATCATATGGAGCACGCCTTTTTCTTCCTGTTTTGTTCCAGAAATTTTGCGCTCAATTCGCTCGAGTGAATCGTCGTGGATCGGGAAGTCAAAGAATCCGCCTTTGGTTTCTTCGTCCAGTTTTTGGTAGAATTCTTTTGCTTTTTCGTATTCGCCTCGCAGCTCGTGAATCATTCCCAAGATGTGCAGCGCATCAATGTCGGTAAGAATCGTATCCGAATCCTCTGGCATGGTTTCGATGGATTTGTACGCATATCGCTCAGCATTTTTGTAATCGCCATTGAAAAAATGTGCCTCAGCAACTAGACCGAAGTAATGTCCTGTTTCTCCTTCGTATTCTCCAAATTTTTCGTAATAGCGTTCCACATGATCCGTCATTGCTGAAAAATATTCTTTGATCTCCATACTTTCGTTTTTGTTTGAATTTTTCTCGATCAACTGCATCGAATCCTGGAGCACGCCTTTTTGCGATCGCATCTTGTACCATTTGGATTCAAACAAATTGATGTAGTCAAGGTCTAGATCCTGCTCCTCCATCGAATATGCTTTTTCGTAGTATTTGATGGCATGATCGTATTCTCTGAGGAACATATAGTGGAACAGTCCAGCGTTCTTAACATGGTAATGATCATTTGGATATTTGCGCATTATTTTGCTGAGATACTCTTTCGCCGCTTTGGTGCCCTTGGTTTTGAATAGATAGATGGTGTAATAATAATGTCCACCTGGGTGGTCGGGCTTGATCTCAAAAAGTTTTGAAAAACATTTTTCGACTTCTTCTGTTCTTCCCAAGTGCTGGTATGCCTCGATCATTCGCATCAATATCCACGAGCCGACGCCAAATTTTTCGATCAAAGTAAGCGCCGAGTCAGCCGCATCTTCGTATCGTTTCATTCGGAAGTAGAGCACGACAGGATAAAGATATGGATTGTACGAAAAATTTTCTTCATCCAAATATCCCTGCGCTTGTTTGAAGCATTGTTCTGCTTCTTCGTATTTTTTGAGCTGCATTGCGCAGATTCCGAGCAAGGTCAGCGTATCCGCATCGTATGGGTTGGCCTCTTTTGCATGCTGTAGGTCTTCGTAGGCAAGCTCGTATTGTTTGAAACGATAGTATAGCGTCGCACGCTCGTAGTAATTGTCGCCACTTGGATCTTTTTCGAGCACATAAGTTTTGCTTGCAAGCGCTGCTTCTTTTTCTCCATTTTCAGCGTATGCCTCTGCAAGATAGGTGTGGATGTCCAGACGCTCTGGGTCGAGTTCTATTGCTTTTTTGTAGTGCGCAATCGATTTGTCAAAATTGCCCGCACGTTTTTGTGTCGCTGCCATTCGAATGTGATACACGGCATCGCTTGGATATTTTTCGATCATCTGCGCATAGTATTTGATTGCATCATCATACTGCAAATTCAGCACGAGCAGATATCCTTTATCCAGCTCAATGCTTCGGTTGAGCGGATTATGCTCGATCGCTTTGTCGATATACTCGATCGACTTGCTATACTCTCGGCGCTCCCGATAGATGATGGACGCTTCTTGAGCAATGAGTGCAAGATCATCATCCCCAATTCCCTCATGTTCTTCTTCTGTCGCTTCGATGAGTTTCAGAATTCTTCTTTCCGCTTCGTCGAGATCTTTTTTCATACGAATCAATTTGATTTCGTGAAGCTCAAGCAATTTTTCTGGGAATGGATCGAGATCGCCATTTTTCATCTCGCCCAAAACAAATTCGTAGTCATCTGGAAAATCGAGTCCATCGTACATCAGCAATTTGTAATGATAAATTCTCGAAAGATACGGCATATGCTCAAGCGCCGCATCAAATAGTCGAAACGCATCGCCATAATGCTCCTGTCTAAATTCCGCAAGCGCTGTAAGATAGAGCAGCGGTCCTACTTCACCATTGCGCTGCATCGCCTCGGTGTTCATCGCCACAATCTCGCCAAATCGCCCTTGATCGTTGTACAAATTGCTCAGCGTGATGAATGCATCGAGATTTCGTGGATCGATCTCAATAATTTTTTTCAAATACTCTTCCACTTTTTCAAAATTCTCTTCTCGAATGTATGCGTCGATTTTTGAATGATAGATCGCAGTGTATTCTTGAATTTCGTACGGAATTTTTTCTTCCTCTTGCGTGTCGCCTTTTTTTGCACGCAAAATCTCCCATTGGTCGAGCTGTTCGATTGCTTCGGCAAATCTTGATGTTTGCACCGACAAATAGCCTTTTAGCTTGTAATATTTGATCGCAACCTCGTCATCCTCTGGCTCGAATGAATCCAGATACTGATATGCTTTTTCCAGATCATCGCCCTCATAGTAGCACCAAGCAAGCGTCACCTTATCCATGCCTGAAAGCTCGCTCTCCTTCGCCTCGAGGTGCGGTATCAAAATCTGGTTGAGAAGCTGTGCAAGCTCTGCCGCATCTTCGCCGAATTGGTTGCGACGATTAAATTCGTAGTACTCATCTTTTGCTTTTTCGATATCTTCTTCGGACAAAAGCAAGATCGCAAACAATTTCAACAAACGATGCTCCGGCTCGATTGCACGCAGCATCTCTGCCAGCTCTTTCGCCTCATCCATCAACCTGAGCTGCATCAACGCACGAAGTCTCGTCGCAAGAAGTCTTGGCTCATTTGGATACAGCACAGGAAATTCTCTGGTGAGCTCCTCCGCTTTGTCGAACTGCCCGCCGAGCATCACAAACTCCGCTTTGGATTCATAATAAAACGGATGATAAATTTCCAGCTCGTCCATCTCTTTTTCGAGTTCAATCGCTGCCTCTGGGTTGCTGTGAATCAAACCCGCATAGTTCATACAATGTTCGATAAACAGATCATAGTCGGCATAATCGTCTCCATCGAAATAATCCATCTTGTAGTATTCGCCATTGTCGATAACGTCAAAAATATAATCAAAAAATCCTTCCGAAAAATGTTCATTCAGCTCGCTGCGTCGATTCGCCCAATCAAATTCTTCGCTCATTGCAAGCAATACCGCTTGCGGCAATCGATAATGTATCATCAAAAACATGATCAATCGTGCTTCTGCATCGATACGGGTGTCCAGCTGCTGGAATAAATCATTTTGTAAAAACTCTTTCCATTTTTGGGCATCGATACGATCACGGAAACAGCCGTAGATTTGCTCCGCTTGCTCCATCAATTGCTCATACACATCGCCTTCGCTTCGAGAATATGCAATCGCCTCTTCATACGCTTGACGCAAACGCATAAATCCTTCCGCATCGTCTTCTGGATTGTAAAAAACCAGCTGGCTGCGATACGCCTCGACAATTTCTTCTTCCGATTTCGTTTTTTCGATTCCCAATATATCCCAGATATTCATACTCTCTCCTTTTTTATCAAAATGGTATTAGCGAAAAATATTTCCACTTATAAATGTAGACACTGCGCTCCAATCAATCACTCGCCAATTCTATTGTCCTATAAAAGTACATTATTTGTTTGCAGCTTTTGATTGCTCAAATCTTATATTGCATATTTATAAAAAATGCGAAGTGAAAAACTCTCCACTTCGCATTATACACAGTTAGTATTCAAATTTCAATTCTTTTTGCAAAAGCAATATTAATAACTATTACATTCAATTCAATTTTATCCATGATGTTTCATACAAAAATACTTCCTACAAAAGCATATGGATGTAAGCTCAAGATGAATCGTCAACATTATTAATCTGCATTAGTCAAAATCGATGTCGATGGAATCCAAAACTTCCCGAAAATCTTTTCGGCTGGATTCGATCTCCTCGGGATCTTGTCGGTCAAGCACTTCTTCAAAAAGTCGGAGCCAATTCCCAATAAATTCTCTCGTCTGACCTGTATTCATTTCGTACAGACGTTCCGCTTTGAAAATCAAATACTGATTCTCTTCCTGATCTCGTGGATGAATTTTGAGATAGTTCAGCTCTTCCATTCTTTTTTCTGCTTCTTCCATACTCATCTGCGTCTCGTCACGCTGAATGATGATTTTTTTGGATTCGCCCGTCGAGATCACTTTAACGATAACTTCTAAGATCGCATTGACATCGTACGTGTAGGTCACATCGATCGGCTCGTCTCCCGCTTTTGCTTTTGGCACAGGAATTTTGATTTCGCCGATTTTCAGATTGTTGCGAGCGAGTCTGCTTTCTCCCTGCAAAATATCCACCACGATATGCGTCTGATTGTCATGCATCGTATAGAGTCTCTCGGTACGACTGCACGGAATCACCGTGTTGCGCTCGATGATCGGCAGATAATGTCCGCTCTCATAGCGCTCTGAGTTTCGACGGATTGCCACCGAAGTTCCCAATGTATACGGACAAACATCCGTCATTATCACTTCTTTGAGACTTTCGTTGCGCTCCTTGATAGCCACTTCCATCGCCACGCCAATAGCTACCGCCTCGTCCGGATTGACCGTGAAATTCGGGAATTTGTTGAATAGTTTCGACACAAATCGCTTCACGACAGGAAGTTTTGTCCCGCCGCCCACCAGCACGATTTCGTCGATGTCCGCAATTTTGATATGCGCATCACGCAAACTTTTTTCAATCGGTTTTCTTATTCTCGCCAGCAAACTTTGGCACGCCGCCTCGTATTCTTTCATTGAGAAAGATTCGCTTTTTTCTTCCTCGCCAACGGTCATGGCGATCGTCACTTTTTTAGATTCGTCATTGCTCAGCTCGAGTTTTGCACGATCCGCATGGAAGCGCAGCAAATTCTTTTCCGTATCCGTCAAATCTTCCATCGACTTTTCGATGCGCTGCAAAAACAAATCCGCTAACACCTGCGAAAAATCCTCGCCGCCGAGATAATTATCGCCTGCCACAGCACGCACTTCCAAAATATTTTTGGCACGCTCCAGAATCGAAACGTCAAAAGTTCCTCCCCCAAGATCAAATACCAAAAATTTGGTGTATTCTTTTTTCTGATATAGCCCGTAGGTAATCGCCGCTGCGGTTGGCTCCGAGATGATTCGCTCCACCTTGAGTCCAGCTAGTTCGCCCGCTCTTTTGGTCGCTCTTCGCTGAAGATCGTTAAAATACGCAGGCACCGAGATGATTGCCTCCTCCACTTCTTCGCCCAAAAATGCCTCGGCATCTTCCTTGAGCGCACGAAGAATAAAAGAAGACAGCTCCTCTGACGAAAAACTCTGACTTCCCAGCTTATATTCCATTGGAGATCCGATCGAGCGTTTGAACACCGATGCCGTTCTCTCTGGATATAGAACACGCCGTTCCTTCGCAGTCTTTCCGACAAATAGCTCGCCCTCTTCCGAAAGGCTGACCACGGATGGCGTCAAATTTTCTCCAAAACGATTCGGAATGATTTTCGCTTCGCCTTGATCAAAATAGGCTACCAAGCTATTCGTTGTTCCTAAATCAATTCCAATTATCATAGTTCCTCACTTCTTACAAACAAAAAGCGGGTAGTGTGCAAAACAATCTACGCCACTTTTTTCTTACACGTCCAGTAGACGCTTGATAACATCGTCGATTTTGCGATGTCCCACAATTTGATCCATGATGACAACATTGAGCACAATGGCTTGCTTCACTTCATCATATCGATAGGCATAGACACGATAAACCATCCACGGCTCGAGGTTCTCGCCCACCTTTTTTGCCAAGAGCAGCTGCGATTTTTGCATCAATCGCTCCATCTGTTCTTCGGAGTAATCAATCTCCTGCTCGCCCAGCTCTTTAATTGGCACAAGAATTCGAAGTCCAATCGCATCATCACGCTTGGTTGCGTTGGTCACATTTTCTGCGACTATGATTTGATTTTGTTCCAATTTTTCGATCAGCTCATCCGTATCGATGACCTCATCACCCAACAGTCGATACATCAAAGCCTCCTATCGGTACTGCGGCGGAATTTTGTTTCCTTTTGGTCTCGCCATCTGGTTGAGTTTTAGCGTCTCGTACTTGATAATCTGATCCGACTTGTCTTCATAGTAGAATCCATAGTCATTCCCTACTTTGAGCGACAGTTGCTGCCAGGAGTACAATTTCTTAGAAACTTTTCCTGACTTTACCAGCACGGTCGTTTTGCCAAAGTTGATTTTGTTCTGCGGTTTGGTAATCGAAAGAACTTTACCGTAAATCACATGTTTTTTGCGAATCATCGAAATTGCGGTACGATACAAAATCCACGCAAGCGCACCCGCAACAACTCCTGCTGGAATTTGCAGCCATAGATTTTGGTAAACAAAAATAATGACGATGAGCGCAACCAGCATCAGAGCCATCGCTGCTAATCTTAAATATGCTTTTGTTTTATCTGACATTTTATACACCTTTTCTTTCTATATTTTTATACCTCAAAAATCAGCTTCCTTATACACCAAATGGAAAATATCTTGTTGCCGCAATGAGTATCATCAAAATCGATGCTCCGACAAAAGAAATCCAATCGGATTTGGTGAGAACGAGTTCATTCATTCTTGTTCTGCCTTCGCCACCACGATAGCAGCGAGATTCCATCGCCATCGCCAAATCATCTGCACGTCGAAACGCTGAGATAAACAGCGGCACAAGCAACGGAATAAGACTTTTTGCACGTTCGACAATATTTTTGCTCTCAAAATCTGCGCCACGTGCCATCTGCGCTTTCATAATTTTGTCCGTCTCATCGAGTAGCGTCGGAATAAATCGGAGTGCAATCGTCATCATCATTGCAATCTCATGCGCTGGTACGCCTATTTTTCGCATCGGTGAGAGCAACTTTTCGATGCCATCGGTCAAGGCGATCGGCGTAGTTGTCAACGTGAGCAGCGATGTGCCCACAACAAGAAGTATGAGTCGAAGCACCATAAATGCGCCAAGCTGCAATCCCTCCACGGTGAGCCGAAAGAGCCAAAATCCCGAGTCAAAAATGATTTGCCCTGGTGTCAACATTGCGTTGATGAGAAAAGTAATGATCAAAATTGCCA
>JBHBDS010000074.1:0-10835 GCA_041784625.1 Filifactoraceae bacterium | reverse complement strand
CACTGCCGTTCGCTATAAGGATTATAAAATAAATATTGTTGACACACCGGGTCATGCGGATTTTGGAGGCGAGGTGGAACGGATTCTCAAGATGGTTGACGGCGTAATTCTCGTGGTCGATGCGTTTGAAGGACCGATGCCTCAGACCAAATTTGTGCTCAAAAATGCGCTGGCATTGTCGCTTCCGACGATTGTTTGCATCAACAAAGTCGATCGTCCCGAGGCAAGACCAAGCGAAGTGGTTGACGAAGTGTTGGAGCTTTTCTTAGAGCTTGATGCCAATGAAGACCAATTGGATTCGCCGTTTATTTTTGCGTCGGCTCGTGCAGGAATTGCGGGCAAAGATCCCGATGCGCTGGGCGAGAACATGCAAGATTTGTTTGATATTATTCTCGAGCACATTCCAGAACCGACGGGCGATGAGGATGGAAGTCCACAGATGTTGATTTCGACCATCGACTATAACGAGTACATTGGACGAATCGGCATCGGAAAGATTGAGCGTGGTACGCTGAGAGTTGGCGCAGATCTTTTTATCGCAAATCATCAGGACGAATCGGTCGGTTACAAGGTCAAAATCGGAAAGCTGTATGACTACATCGGGCTCAACCGCGTGGAAGTGGAAGAGGCTGGCGTTGGAAATATCGTTGCGGTTTCTGGAATTGAAAAAATCAACATCGGGGATACCATCACGGATGCGGAGTCGAAAGAATCTCTTCCATTTGTAAAAATTTCTGAACCGACGATTTCGATGACTTTTTCAGTCAACGATTCGCCTTTTGCAGGACGTGAAGGCAAGTATGTTACGTCAAGACAGCTGAAGGATCGATTGGAAAAAGAACTCAACACCAATATTTCGCTTCGTGTTGAGGCGATGGATACGGCGGATTCGTTCAAAGTTTCGGGCCGTGGCGAGCTTCATCTGACGATTCTGATGGAGACGATGCGTCGAGAAGGTTATGAGTTCCAAGTGTCAAAACCTGAAGTGCTTTACAAAAAAGCAGAGGATGGAACTTTGCTCGAGCCGATGGAGCGTGCGATTATCGATGTGCCAGACGAATTTATGGGCGCAGTGATCGAAAAGCTTGGCTCTAGAAAGGGCGAAATGCTCAGTATGGGTCAGAGCAACGGCGGGTATGCGAGAGTCGAGTTTTTGATTCCAACGAGAGGATTGATCGGATACCGAGCAGAATTTTTGACCGATACAAAGGGAAATGGAATTCTCAACACATTGTTTGAAGACTACCAGCCGTACAAGGGCGACATCAGCACGAGAAATATGGGCTCGCTCGTTGCATGGGAGACTGGCACGGCGGTGACATACGGACTGTACAATGCGCAGGAGCGTGGGATTTTGTTCATCGGACCAGGGCAAGAGGTGTACCAGGGAATGGTTGTTGGACGAAACGCCAAAGCGGGCGACATTGATGTCAACGTGAACAAGCGAAAGCAAGCGACGAATATGCGTGCATCGGGAGCGGACGAAGCATTACGTCTCACACCGCCAAAAATTATGTCGCTGGAAGAAACAGTGGAGTTTATCAACAACGATGAGCTCGCTGAAATTACGCCAAAATCAATTCGAATCCGCAAGAAAATTTTGGACAAAAATCTGAGAGCAAAAGCGAGAAATAAATAAAGAGTGTAATTTGTTGACATAAAATGGTTAAGATTGTATAATTCAACATATTAAGAAGATGGAGGGCAAGATGGATAACAAAGAAATACTGATAACCCAAGAGGGGTATGACAAGATTGTTGAGGAACTGGATTATCTGAAATCGGTCAAACGTGCAGAAGTTGCAGAGCGAATCAAGGTGGCGATTTCGTTTGGCGATATTTCGGAGAATGCAGAATTTGACGAGGCGAAAAATGAGCAAGCGCAGATGGAAGAACGTATCTACAAGCTGGAGAACCAATTGCGAGTTGCCAAGATTATTGAGGCGGAAGAGCTAGAGCATGGCGCAGTGAGCATCGGTGCAAGCGTAAAAATCGAAATCAAAGATCCATCCATGAAGAAAGCGGTCATCGAAGAGTATGTGATCGTTGGTTCTACAGAGGCCGATCCAGCAGAAAACAAAATTTCAAACGAATCACCAATCGGCTCGGCACTTTTGGGCAAAAAAATTGGCGACAAGGTGACGGTTCAAGTTCCGCTTGGGGCTGCAAAAATAAAAGTATTGGAAATCACGAGATAAGAAACAGAAACGGAGAATAAATATGGAACATAGCCATAACGAATTGGTGCAGATTCGAATCGATAAATTGAAAAAATTACAAGCGGAAGGAAAAGATCCTTTTGTCAATGAACGCTTTGATTATACACATCACACCGTGGATGTGCTGGGAAATTTTGAATCGCTCGAGGGACAAGAAGTTGCCGTTGCGGGAAGAATTATGCTGCTTCGTGAGCATGGTAAAGCGAGTTTTGCAACAATTCAAGATTCGGAAGGAAGATTGCAAATCTATGTTCGACAGGATATGATCGGCGAAGAATCTTATGCGGATTTTTCCACTTATGACATCGGCGACATCATTGGGATTCACGGAAAAGTTTTCAAAACACAGCGTGGAGAAATCTCGGTTAAAGCAGAAAAGGTTGTACTTCTAACGAAATCACTCCAGCCATTGCCAGACAAACATGCGGGACTCAAAGATCAAGATATTCGTTTCCGCCAAAGATATGTGGATTTGATTGTCAATCCAGAAGTAAAGCAAGCGTTTTTGACAAGAAACAAAGCGATCAAGGCGATGAGAGAATATCTTGATGAAAAAGGTTTTATCGAGATGGATACGCCAATCCTCAGCACAATTGCAGGAGGAGCAAACGCAAGACCATTTATCACGCACCACAACACGCTGGACATCGATATGTATCTTCGTATCGCCAACGAACTTTACCTCAAGAGACTTATTGTCGGTGGATTCGAAAAAGTGTATGAAATGGGAAGAATGTTCCGTAACGAAGGAATGTCAATCAAGCACAACCCAGAGTATACGGCGATGGAACTCTACTGGGCATATGTGGATTACCGTGATATTATGGAACTGACCGAGAATATTGTTGCGACGATGGCAGAGGCAGCGACGGGCAGCACAAAAGTCGTTTACCAAGGAAAAGAAATCGACTTCAAACCACCTTGGAGAAGAATCACGATGATCGATGCGGTAAAACAATATTCGGGCGTAGATTTTAACGAGATTCAAACGGACGAAGAGGCGATTGCGGTTGCAAAACAAAAAGGAATCGAGCTCACGCCAGCAACGATGACAAGAGGGCATATCATCAGCTTGATGTTCGAAGAGTTCTGCGAAGAGCATCTTCACGAGCCAACTTTTGTAACACATCATCCAGTGGAAATTTCTCCGCTTTCCAAAAGAAATCCAGAAGATCCAAGGCTCACAAATCGTTTTGAGGCTTTTGCAAACACATGGGAAATTGCCAATGCATTCTCCGAGCTAAACGATCCAATTGATCAGAGACAGCGTTTTGAAGATCAAATGAAACAAAAAGAACTTGGTGATGACGAGGCGCACGAAATGGATGAGGACTTCCTCAATGCGATTGAAGTAGGACTTCCACCGACTGGCGGACTTGGAATCGGAATTGACCGTGTGATTATGCTGATTACAGATTCGGCATCCATCCGCGATGTAATCCCGTTCCCAACGATGAAACCAATCGCAAAAGAAGTTAAAGAAGAAGAGTAACTTTGAATAAGACTCAGAAATTTTCTGGATGTATAAGAATTCTTCTTGGCGCCTAAAAAATCTGATCAGAAGTTTTTCTTTGGAAATATTCTAATACGATAAATTGTAAATAAATAATATGGAAAAACTGATTACTTTTGTGGTCAGTTTTTTCGCAATCTACATAAATTGAGCGAAGCAGCAGCTGGATGTTGTTACATTCGGTATTATTTTGCCAATATCAATTTGACAATACTTAAAAAATTGGCGACAAAATAAATAATTTTCCGCTGATCCATAGGCGGGATATAAGAGGAGGTAGTATGATAAAAAAGATAGGATTAGTCAGTTTGTCTAGTGGAATCATTGGAGAGGACTATGTAAAGCATGAAGTGGATTTGGGATTGCAGAGATTAAGCGATTTGGGAGTTGATGTAAAAATATTACCCAACGCACAAAAGGGAATGGACTACCTTCGAGAGCATCCAGAAAAAAGAGCAGATGATTTGATTCAGGCTTTTGAAGATGAATCGATCGATATGATTTTGTGCGCAATCGGAGGAGAGGACACTTACCGATTAACACCGTATCTTTTTGAAGAGGATCGATTAAAAAATGCTCTCCGCCAAAAAGTTTTTCTGGGCTTTTCAGACAGTACAATTAATCATTTGATGCTCCACAAGCTCGGTGTTAAAACTTTTTACGGACAATCCTTTCTCGCTGATGTATGCGAACTAGAATCTGAGATGCTGCCGTACAGCAAAAAATATTTTGAAGAATTGATTCAAACAGGAACAATTTCTGAAATCCGTCCGAGTGAAGTATGGTATGAAGAAAGAACGGATTTTTCGGAGGCGGCTCTGTTCACTTTGCGAAAACCACATCGCAACCGAGGATTTGAATTGCTCCAAGGCGCAGAAAATTTTTCGGGCGAGATATTGGGCGGCTGTTTGGAATCTTTGTTCTACTTCTTCGACGACCAAAGATACGCCGATTCAGCAGAAGTATTAAATAGATATAAAATTTTCCCCACTTTGGAAGATTGGCGAGGAAAAATTTTGCTCCTTGAAACGAGTGAAGAAAGACCGACACCTGAAAAGTTTGAAAAAATGCTTTTGTCGCTCAAAAACTATGGCATCTTTGAAGTCATAAATGGAATTATCGTCGGAAAACCGATGGATGAAGAATATTATGAGGAGTTTAAGAAAGTACTTATTCGTGTGATAGACGATCCAAAACTTCCGATACTTTATAATGTCAGCGTCGGGCATTCGACCCCGAGAGCAATTGTTCCGCTCGGCGTGATGGCGGAAGTGGATGCCAAAGAACAGGTGATTCGGTTTGTGTAATTTGAATAGTACTTTGCTACTTTTTTTCGAAGAAGATGGTGTGTTTTGCAGCATCTGATTAATCTCAAATTGAAAATTAGTGCTGCGGAACGAGAATATCTCATTTTGCAGCGCTAAATTTATGCATAAAAATGACACCGCTCGACTGAGCGGAGCCGTAAAAATATCCCAACTATGTTCTAAACAGCTAGGATATTCTTTTCAAATAGATATTATACAACCAAAAAAAATTTGATTATGTACAGACTCCGCTTGATTGAGCGGAGTCCAACTGTTTACAAAATTATTTTGTGTAGCGTGCACGCATTGCGCTGAGTCGGTAGAGATAGTTGACTCTTCCTTTCTCGTAAGGATTTCCGCTATATGGGTCGCTTGGTTTTTGTTCGCTTTCTGTGCTTGGTGCAGCAGGTTTTGTCGCTTTCGAATTATTCGAATTGGATCCAGAAGCGGAGTTTGTGCCATCGTATTTGATATTTGCGATTTTTTCGTTTTCTGGTAGCTTGGAAATCATCTCATCGATTCGAACGAGGGTATATCCCTTTTCGTGCAGTCCGTTGATCATATCATCAAGCGCTTTGTCAGTGTTTACGTGCTGTGTTGTGTGCATCAACACGATTTTTCCATTGTCGGCTTGGTTGAGTACGGTGTTGGAAATTGTTTTTGCATCAAGTCCTTTCCAGTCGAGGGTATCGATGCTCCACATCACGACGTAGAGATCATGGTTTTTGCCAAGCACGTTGAGCACTTTGTCATTGTATGCGCCATATGGAGGACGGAAGTATGGCTCTATTTTTTTGTCAGTCGCCTTCGTGTAGGCGATTTTAGTGTTTTCCATCTCTCCAACGATGGATTTTTCGCTGAGTTTTGTGAAATCTGGATGAGTGAAACTGTGGCTGACGACGAGATGTCCATCGGCTTCAATTTCCGATACAATTTCTTTGTGGCTTGCCATAAATGAACCGACGAAGAAGAATGTTCCTTTGACATTGTGTGCATTAAGTTTTGCTACAATGGCGCGAATTTTTTCGACGGAATAGCCATCGTCAAATGTTAGCGCCATTTCTTTTAGTTCGGGATTTCCTTGTCGAACGACTTTCGCTTCAGCAAAGGCAATATTTGCTGTGAGCATAAAAATCGCAAGGAAAGCTGCAATATATTTTTTCATCGGTTCTCCTTTATTGATAGATCAAATATTGTTCTCGAATTGCTTTAAATTGATTGAGCTCATTTTGGTAGCTCTGAATAAATTGTTCAGCGGTGTAATTGTTACTGAGCGCTTTTCCAAATTCGTTGCCACCCCAAATTTTTTCGAACATCGGAATGACATTGTTGGTTTCGACAGGGACGGTAAGTTTTTTCAGGCTGTTTGCCGTGGTTAGAACATAAATCGCCGTCTTGGTTGGGTTGAATGTATGATAGTTTGTGATCGTCATTCTTGCGCCGCCACGAGAAGATTTGGTTTCTGGCGCAAACGAAACGCCAGGAAGATTGTGAGCATTCAGCGCATTGGCAAATTTCTCAGAGTTTAGTCCAGCAGAGCCGACCCAAGTAAATTTATCTCCTTGGCCAACGGTTGTGCCTTCGCCCATGCCAGTTGCTATATACCCAAACGCAGAAACAATATTAGGGATATTTGGCGATGTCTCGACAAAAGTCAGCCCCGTGTCTTGCCAAATCATATCTCGGTTGTAGTTGAGCATCGGAACGACGGTGAGTTTGCAATTGATTTTGCGATTAAAAAACTTCGCAAGCTCGCCAACGGTCATTCCATGTTGAATCGGCAAATTGTCCACGCCAACAAAGGTCAGATATTTATCTTTTGCAATATTTCCATCGACAATGCTTCCGCCAAGTGGGTTTGGACGATCGAGCACAACGACTTCTTTGCCATATTTTGCCGCTGCTCGCATCACATAGTTCAGCGTCGAGATATAGGTGTAGGTTCTTGACCCGATATCTTGCATATCAAACAAAAGCACGTCCACATTGTCAAGCATCGCTTTGGATGGCTCCCGAGTTTTTCCATAAAGACTATACACGGGAAGATTGAGTCTCGTGTCCGTGTACGAGTCGACGTACGCACCAGCTTTTGCTTTTCCATCAAGTCCATGCTCTGGAGAATAGATGCTGGTAAGACTTGTTTTTTGGTAATTGTAGAGTACGTCAACGGTTTTTACGAGGTCTGCATTCACACCCGTCTGATTCGTGACAAGACCGATTTTTTTGCCGTCGATGAGATACGAATAAGTATTGGTGATCTGCTCATTGCCGAGCACAACTCTTTTTGTCGTTGGGACAGAAGGAGCAGGCGTCGCTGGCGAAGCAGTTTGCAAAGTTGAAACGAATTGTCCGAGCCGTGTGAATGTGCTGTTTATCGAATCCGCATAACCAATTGTAGAAGTACAAATAATTCCTGCGGCTATTAACGAAAGAGTTTTTTTCATAAAATCCCCCAATTCTGTAATGGTTCTTATTAAGATTATATACCAAAATTGTGAAAAATACATAAAAAAGCCTAAATTTTTTCTTTACAGTGTGGTGACAAAATAAAAATATTTAGACAAAAAGAACAATGACGAATACGATTCGAATTTTTTTCGACATTTGCTATCTGAGAGTGGTTCACAATTGCCACAAGCAATGATATAATAGAGAAGTTATCGAGTTGTATGATTCGAATAAAAGGATTTTTTTCGCAGATATGACAGAACGAAAGAATGGGTAGTTTTTTTATTTGATTCATTCGAAAATTGATGTATATGAGTGAGAAGAAATTTTGAGCTGTAGATGGTGTAAGGAATCCGTAAAACAAAGAGGATTATATTGATCAACTATTTTTGAAAGGAAAACCATGGAATTATATGTAGTTCGCCATGGCGAGACACAATTAAATCGACAAAAAGTATTGCAAGGAACGACCGATTCTCCGCTGACGGAAAAAGGAATTTCTCAGGCGCAAAGAACGACGCAAGCGCTAAGTCATATTAAGTTTGACCAAGTGATCTCAAGCAATCTTGGGAGAGCAATTCACACGGCGAAGATTCTTTCCGAGGGAAGAGGGAAGGAAATCATTATCGATGAGAATGCTGCGGAAATGAATTTTGGCGTTTGGCAAGGAAGAACTAAAGAAGAAATCTGCGTAGATGAAGAATCCACCCAAAATTATTTTGCATATTTTCAATCACCAGAAAAATATAAGCCTTGTGAAGGGGCAGAGAGTTTTGAGGAAGTCATAGAGCGAGCGAAATCGATTTTTGATAGAATGAAAAAGCTTGCAAAAGAAAATCCTGACACAAAAGTACTGCTTGTGTCGCATGGTGCATTTATCAAGGCGATGCTTTTGTACGCCAAAGGAAATGAGATCAAGGATTATTGGAATGAACCGCTGATCACCAATTTATCGGTGACGCTATTTGAGATTGACGAGGAGAATATTCGTCTGATAAAGGACGCCGATCAAAGTCATCTCGATGAACAGTTGGTTTATGTACAAGAGTCAGGTTATTTGAGATAATGAGGAACTATGACAAATTTATTGATACGATGGTTTATCAAGGATTATGAAAACACAAGAAATCAATCTGTCGCAAGGAAATATGGTTATCTTTGCGGATTTGTAGGAATTGCGACCAACACACTTCTTGCGGTGGTAAAAATTTTTATGGGGCTTGCCATCAACTCGATTGCGGTGACGGCTGATGCAGTGAACAATCTGTCGGACATCGGCGCATCTGTGGTGACGATCATCGGTTTTTATTATGCGGGCAAGCCAGCGGATGAAGAGCATCCATTTGGCCATGGACGAGCAGAATATCTTTCGGCATTGCTTTTGTCGTTGATGGTAATTTTTGTGGGACTACAATTTCTCAAATCTTCTTGGGAGCGCATCACCAATCCACAGCCGATCGAATCCAGCTTGATGTCGATGGGATTGCTGGCGCTAGCGATTCTTCTCAAAGTGTGGCAATCGGGATTGTACAAAAAAGTCGGCAACAAAATCAATTCCAAGACATTGATTGCGGCGTCGCTGGATTCGCTAAGCGATGTAGGCGCAACCTCGATTGTATTATTGTCACTCGTACTTGCAAAGTTTATTACATTCCCATTGGATGGATACATCGGACTCGTGTTATCGGTGCTCGTTATCTACAATGGCTGGAACATCATCAAGGATGTAATCGATCCGATTTTGGGTTCGGCTCCTGACGAAGAACAGTGCAAAGAAATTACGGATTTGTTGCTTTCTTGCGATGGAATCCGAGGCTGCCATGATTTGATTGTACACAATTATGGTGCAGGAAGTATTTTGGCAACGGTGCATGCAGAAGTTTCGGACAAACTCGAACTGATTGAAGCGCATGAGATTATCGACGCGGCAGAGAAGAGAATCGAAGAGGAACTTGGAATCGGTGTGCTGATTCATCTCGATCCGATCAATTTTGACGATCCAGAGATCAAAAATATTTATGATGAGACAAAAAAATTCGTGCGAGAGATTCACAGCAGCATCAACATCCATGATTTCCGGATGGTGCATAAAATTGACAATGAGCTGATATTTGATATGGTTGTGCCAGTGGACTTCTCCGAAAATATGATCGAAGATATCAAGGGAAGAACCATAAAATTTTTGCACGAGAATCACCAGATTGGCAAAGTGTTTATCAAAATCGAGCGAGGCAATATTATTATATAAAAATAGGAGGAAATATGAACAACAGAGAAAAAACATTGAAGTTTTTGGATGACATGGGAATCCAATACAAATTAGTAGAGCATGAGGTTTGTCACACGATTGAGGATATGGAAGTGGCAGGAATAACGGAGCATGGGAATGTGTACAAGAATTTTTTTGTAAGAGATGCCAAAGGAAATCGTCATTTTGTCATCACGATTCCAAAGGATAAAAATGTGGATGTTCAAGCGATTGCAAAGCAAATTGGAAGCACAAGACTCAGCTTTGGCTCGGAAGATCGTTTGATGAAACATCTACAAATTGTTCCAGGACAAGTTGGGCCGCTTGCAGCCATCAACAATCCAGATAACACGGTGGAATTTATTTTTGACAAAGACATCAAGAGCGAAAAATTGCTGGGAATCCATCCAAATGATAACACAGCGACTTTGTTCATAGACTTCAATGATGTGCTCAAAGTGCTCAAAAAAACAGGCCATGATTTTGATATTCAGTACATTACGCTGTAGGAAACGAGTTTTTCAGAATGAATGGGAACGAATTGCAGCGTGAAATTTGTTTGCAGTGGAAGAAAAATAGGTCGCCACTTGTTATGCCAACCTATATTTTCGATTGGACTGCAAAAATAATTTGATCCGCATATTTGTTATGAGCTAAAAATTATTCGATAAGCAGGTTTGATGATGTGAACAAAGTGATTCATCGAAATATGCGATTCAAATGTTATTTTTTGCAAATCAAGAGATAAATCATCGGAACTTTTCATACAAAATGAAAAAAATACAAAAAAGTGCCCGAAAATTATTGCGCAATGATTTTATCTCGTATATAATAGTAGAATATTTAATGGCGTTGAAGAAGAGGTCAGCAGGCTAAGCCTTTAGAGAGAAGAACTCGCGGCTGAAAAGTTCTTTAGGATAATATGCTGATGTAGCTTTGGAGTCTTGTTGTGAAAGAAAGTAGCAATGACGTATCTCTGCGTTAAAGAGTAAAGTGCCGACATTTGTCGGAATTAAGGTGGCACCGCGAATCCCTCGTCCTTTGTGATGTGGGATTTTTTTGAAATAGGAGAGGTTTTATGGAAAATTTATCAACAACGT
>JBHBDS010000073.1:0-5179 GCA_041784625.1 Filifactoraceae bacterium | reverse complement strand
TCTCGAATGCCATCCGCCACCTGCCGCGCCTGTGCCATCGCCAGCACGCTGTCCCTCGTTCCTATTCGTACCTTCATTATTACCTCGTTATTCCCTCAAAGAATCCCAGTCGATTTCGCCCAGTTTCTCTCGAATTTGCTCTGCCGATTTGCGCACATAGCGATGATTGCTCCCATCGCCGACGATGCCGACCGACAGATTTTCGCCCGTCCATGTCGCAGGGAAAAAATAACTGCTCTCATCCTTTTGATCCGCTACGGAGACAAAAATTCCTCGCTCCTTCGCCTCGTTGTAAATTCTATGGTTGACCGCTCGGTCGTTGGTCGCCGCCACTGCAATTACTGCATCTTTGAGATCGCCATCCTCGTAGCTGCGATCAATCACTTCGAGCTTGCCACGCAAGTTTGCCGCTGGGTCGCCCTCCCAGTCAAGCAGCCCCGCCATCTGCAAATTACTGCTCGCATGTGGCGAAATCACTCGCACCATCGCTCCATAGTCGAGCAGCGCAGCGATTCTTCGGCGAGCGATGTTGCCCGAGCCAATCACCGTCACTCGTTTGCCAGCAAGGTCAAGAAAAATTGGAAATCTCGGCGGATTTTCAAAACTCGTCTGCGGAACCGTCGTTTCGTTTGCAAATTCGTCAGTGTTTTCCAGCGCACGCATTTGCTCGGCATCCGACATTTCATCAGCCTTTTTAGTGTTAATTTCTGCAAGAGTTCTTTTGTACTCCGCAAGATCATCCAAAGAAAAGCTTCTGCTAGTCATTACTCTATTTGTATTTTTGCTTAGCACGTTTTCTTTGTGCGTATCTTCGTCTTGCTTATTTATTCTTTGCTCTTCTTCACTTTGTGTATTTTCAGCTTGCGTCACATCGTTTCTTCCAAGAATCTGAGCAACTTTTTCATTTTCTCGCAAAAATCCTCGAAGTTCCTCCACCGTTGCCGATTCCATCCGAATTTTTTGGACGCGCTCTTTGTCGATTTCTTCCAGAGGTCTGCGAATCACAATCGCCTTTGCACCGACCGTGCGGCAAGCAGACAGCTTTTCGTAATAGCCGCCCGTTGCGCCCGTCTCCTTGGTCAACAAAAATTCTGCGCCAATCATCTCAAGCATACTCGCATTGACTTCATGTGTGAACGGCCCTTGCATACAGATGATGTTTTTCTTCTTATATTCGGTGTCCATCGCAATCTGTAGTGACACCATATCGGGCAAAATCCGAGGAAAAAGTCGCTCCTTGAAATTTTTCACCGCCGTGTACAGCGGAAGATCCTTGCTCCCAGTAGTAAGGAGCACTCGCCCATTCGTCTCATTCATCAGATTAATCGCTTCTTCTTGATTCGCCGCCCAGAGAATCACATCCTCAAAGCTCTCAGAATCTTGATTTTGCCGCATAATCCGAAGATAGCTGCGACCAGATTCTTCGCAAGCCGTGACAATATTTTTGCTCACCTCAACCGCATACGGATGCGTCGCATCGACTGCCAGATCGCAGTCCGCAATCAGATTTTTCATCTGATCGGTGCTCAGTCGTCCCTCGAGCAGGTGGATATTTTGCTCCGTCAGAGACTCTTCAAAAACGCATCGCCCATACTCGGTCGCAACGGTGACAAAAAGCTCATGTCCATATTCTGCCAGCAGTGACGAAACCGCCTTGCCCTCCGATGTCCCTGCAAAAACCACAATTTTCATATTCGCCTCGTATCGCTTTTCGATATTTTGATTTCAATTTTTTCGAAAAGCTATTGGAATCCTATTTGAAAATAATTTGAATAATTATCGTAAACTATTTTCTGTAACCTCTTGGTGTCACCAATTTTCCGTTGATGATTTGCGTCATCTCGTTTCCAATAATCACCGTCGTGAACATATCGACCTTTGCATCACGGAGCTCACCCAGCGTGAGCACTCTGCTCTCTTCTTCTTCACGACCGATGTTGCGCACATAGCCACATGGTGTGCTTGGCGATTTGTGCTGCATCATAATATCGCATGCCTTTTGCAAATAATCCGCTCGTTTCATACTCGATGGATTGTACAATGCGATGACAAAATCCGCTGCCGCCGCCATCTCAAGACGTTTCTCGATTTTTTCCCATGGCGTGAGCAAATCGCTGAGGCTGATCACCGCAAAATCGTGAATCAGCGGTGCTCCAAGCACCGAACCCGCCGAGCTCGCCGCCGTGATTCCTGGAATCACTTCGATGTCTAGCTCTGGATGATCCGCTGCAAGTTCATAAATCAGTCCCGCCATTCCGTAGACCCCCGCATCCCCGCTGGAAATCATCGCCACCGTGTTGCCCGCCAGCGCAGAGTCAATCGCCGCCTGACAACGCTGTACTTCCTGTTTCATCGGAGTTTGAATGAGTTCTTTCCCTTCAATCAAATCGCCGAGCAAATCCACATACAAATTGTAGCCCGCAATCACATTTGACGCTTTGATAGCATCAAGTGCCTTGGGCGTGATTTGGCTGAGTTCGCCTGGTCCTGTTCCAACCACATATATTTTCATTTTTGTTCTCCTAAATTGATCAAATCATTTTTAACTGATATATTTCCATCTACTCAAAAATTCGTAAAAAGCTATCGTACAGATTAATATTTTCTCTTTCCACGAGTTCTATTTGACATTAAGTTTCTAAAAATCCTTTACTCTCGCTACTGCCATAGTCCCACCATTATTTTTGGTTTTTGGCAAAACGATCTGCACCAGTTGTTGTAATTTTTCTTCTTCGGTCTGCAATTTTTCGTCAAACACATGGTCAATGATGTTGCCGTGCACACGAAAATGTTGTGCTCTTAGGTCAATTGTCTGTTCGCTACCTTTTTTCTCATCTGGGCGATCATTGCTTTGCGATTTGTTACTTTGTTCTTTGTTATTATAAGCTTTGTTGCTCTGTGCATTATTGTTTTGCAATTCTCTATTCTTCCGCTCTTTTTCTTTTTCAAAAAAATACTTCGCCGCAGAAATCACCGCCGCTCGCTCGCACACATTGTCCACGCCTGTCACTGAGCTTACAAGACTTGACGGAGTAAATTCATGCGATGTGTACCTTTCTGCTGTCGCAAGCTGTTCTGCGGTGTGAAATTCCAAATGCAGCTTGGTGTATTCCATCTCACGCTCTGCCAGTGCATGAATGCAACGCTCATCTTTTTTGATGATGATGCTCGCAATGGAATAGATCGCGCGTGGATGAATGCCGAGCTCCTCCAAGGTCTGGTCGTAGAACGCAATAAATTCCTCGCTATCCTTGTCTCGCCTTGCGCCCATTCCGACAAAATATCGCTTGGGTACGATATGGAGCAGATTTTTTCGCTGCTTTATCGCTAGCGGAGTAATCACAATCAGTGGAATTTTTTTGCCCTTTGCTCGATTCGCTTGCATGATTTCATCGATGCGATGCTCTAATTTTTTCAGAGCAAGTTTCGTTGGTTGAACGGATTCTTGTGTCAAATTACATTTAGCTTCGATTTCCTTTGCGGAAAGTTGTTCCACATTTTCAACTGTTGAATCTTTCGTTCCATTGTAAACTCTTTGACTCGAACCAATGGTGTCTTCCTCACTCTCCATCACATAGCTTGCAAAGTTTGTGTAGAGTTTTTTCAGCTCATCAATCTCGCTTTGTTCCGCAAGAATTGCCACTTTGCGATCTTCAAGCACTGCGGATGATACAGGCGCAATGCCGCTGGTTTCTGCAATCTCGTAGCCTTTTTGCACTGCCCAGCTATCGATCGCCAGCTTGTTGTTGATATCGGTCGCCGTCGTCATGACGCAGGTTGCGCCGAGTTCTTTCGCAATGATCTCTGCCAATTGGTTCGCCCCGCCGATATGACCTGACAGCAGCGGAATCACAAATTTACCAAGCTCATCCATCACAAGCACGGCGGGATCTTTGTCCTTTGCCGCCACATAGGGCGCAATGCCACGCACCGCAATGCCTGTCGCACCGATAAAAAGGATCGCGTCCGCCTCATTCCACGCCTGCTGACAAAAATCTGCCAGCGAAGCCCGACCGATGCGGCTCGGCTCATCCCCAATGAGCTCGTCATACACTCTCGTCGACAAAAACTTTTGCACATAGCCCACGCTGCAATGCGTATTGTAGATGACTTTTTCGATAATTTTTTGAAGATATGCCCCATTTTTGGTGAAGGCAATGGTATACAATTTCATCTTTTCACCGCTTTTCTGTTACAAGCATTTCTATCGCTGACTTTATCTCGAATTCGAAGCGTTTTCGCTCCGACTTTTATTATGGTTTGTTTATCTCGTTTACTCTTTGGATTTGAAAGACTGCTTGCGTTTCCAAAATCTATTTCTTCATCATCTCTTTGCAACAATTTTCGCAATTGCTATTCACTCGCCTCTCGAAACTCATGCGTAAAGTCTGGCGCATACAGCTTGGAGCGTTCATACTTGCTACCGAGGAAATTTCCAACCGTAATCAGTGCCGTCTTGGTGATATTCTCTCGCTTTGCCGCTTCTGCCAGCTCTGCCACCGTCGTGCGCACAATTTTTTGCTCTGGCCAAGTCGCTTTGTACACGATTGCCGCTGGTGTCTGCGGTGGATAGCCGCCCGAAATGAGTCGCTCGCTAAGTTCCTCGAGCATTCCCGTGCTGAGGAAAATCACCATCGTTGCCTGATGCGATGCGAGGAGCGAAATTTCTTCTTTTGGCGGAACAGGAGTTCTCCCCTCCATCCTTGTGAGGATCACCGTCTGCGTTACATCAGGCAAAGTGTATTCGGCGCAAAGTGCCGCCGCCGTTCCAAATGCCGAGCTCACGCCAGGTGTCACTTGGTATGGGATATCGTACTCATCGAGAAGGTCGAACTGCTCACGAATCGCCCCATAGATCGCTGGGTCGCCCGTGTGCAGACGCACGATTTTTTTGTTCAATCGGTATCCCTCACGCATTACGTCAATCACCTGCTCAAGCGTCATCGATGCCGAGTTATGAATCTCACAGCTAGATTTTGCATAGCCGAGAAGCTCCGGATTCACCAAGGAGCCCGCATAGATGATGATGTCCGCTTCTTCGAGCAATTTTTTGCCACGCACGGTAATCAGATCCGCTGCGCCCGGTCCAGCACCCACAAAATTAATCATGATATCCTCCTGTCTTATCCTCTTTTACTACCACGATGGAAAAATAGCTGTTTCTCTCATCCACCTCGTC
>JBHBDS010000072.1:0-2980 GCA_041784625.1 Filifactoraceae bacterium | reverse complement strand
TCAATCTCCCTCTGAATCCAATAATATTGCCTTAGCTCTTTCTCAGACACTCTAGCCCTCCTACCTCTATTCGCTAACAACCACTTTACAAATAACTATTGCTCCTAAAGTATCGTCACCATACCTTTTCGCCTCTAGATTAAAGTAATTAACTCCCATAACATCCACAATTGTATTATCCACTAAAAACTTATTAATTTGGTGCGCCAGCCAACTAGATGAATCTGCAGAGAAATACTTTGCGCAAGTAATCTCTGTTGTGTTTTCTTTCACGGTAGTTCGTTCAGCAAATTGTATTGTTCCAGCGTACTTTATATGAATCTTCCCGTCCATATCTTCTACAACCGCTACCGCTTCATCGCCTCCACCGAAATTATGCTCTGCCCATCTATGGAAAACACCATCGACCCTTACATATCTTTCAGGTTCTGGCAGAGCTTTCCGTTTTTCATAGCTTTTCTCTCTATACTCCAAATATTCTGGGTTATCCACTAAAAAAGTACACTTTCTCAATCCCATTGTATTTTCATTCGTTTTCATTCTATTTCCCTCCTATTACTTAAAATGGCACGTTATCATCTTCCAACTCTCGGTAGCCGCCAGCACCACCGCCACTTTGACCGTTGCCCCTGCCACCCAAAAACTCGACCTTATTCGCAATAATCTCGGTAATGTACTTTTTCTCGCCCTTATCGTTTTCGTAGCTGCGGTTTTCGATCCTACCATCCACCGCAACCTGCCTACCCTTTTCGAGATGATTCGCTACATTCTCCGCCTGCTTGCCCCATACAACCACATTAAAGAAATCCGCCTGCCTCTCGCCATTACTCCCCCGAAACTCCCGATCCACCGCAATTGTAAACGATGTAACCGCCCTGCCCGTTGCTGGGATATATCTTAGCTCGGGATCTTTCGTCAGCCGCCCGATCAGAATAACATTATTCATTTTCTACCTCCACTTGGATAAAGTGTTTGCGGATGTCTTCGGGGATTTGGTCGATTTCTGCTTGGGTGAATTGGGTTTGGTAATTGAGACTTTCACACTTTGAGCTTAAAGTATATCTCCCTCCCACCTTGCATTTGTTCAAATAACCAGATATCTCGCAGCGGAAGTTTTGGTCGTCAATTTCGATTTTCAGATAATATTTCTTCGGTTCTTCTCGGTCTTCGATTGGGGTTTTGGCGTATTCGGTGATGAGGCCCAATAGTTCTTGTTTTAAGTTGTCCTCCAGCTTTCTAAAACTTACGAAGTTCGTGTTCAATGCAGCAACGTTTGTTCCACTTACGAAAGAACATATACCTTTATCGTTTTTTTCGAAAATATGAATTCCGAAATTGGATTCTTCTACATAAAAATCAAGTTCTTCCACTTTCTTAATAAATTCTTTTGTTGTCATATTACACCTCTCTAAATTCAATATCGCTTATTAATAGTCCATCTTTGATCAGCTGATACACAATATCATCGGTTCCGACTCTACTGTTGTACCTGCAATTTGGTTTTTTGTGTATTCTTGGGTCGTCTTCTTTCCAGTCAAATATTTCAAAACAAACAGGGCTGACAAAGATCATTTTTATTCCCTTGGCAACGCATAGATAATAACAATTGTCGTACGGGCGTTTGCATTTTTTGAATCCGTATTTCTCAAATTCTTTTATTTCTACGTTTGGTTTTAACATGTGCTACTCCTTAGTTCTTGTAAAGTTCCACTCCTAGGTACTCGGCTAGCGCAAAGGATGCTTCTATCCATCCGTGGCATACGATGGCTTTATATCCTTGTTCCTGCAAGTTGGCGAGCCATTCTCTTTGTCTGGCGGATGCAAAGCCTCGATCGCTTTTCATTTCGATGAATAGTCCGTGATGTCCATTTCTTGCTACGGGAAGAAATAGGTCGGGCACGCCTGCTTTTACTCCTGCTGCTTTGAATCGTTTTGCTTGGCTTTTGGTTCGAAGTCCTCCGTTTGGAATGTGGAATAGTAGTCTGAGTTCTGGCATGACGCATTGTTGCATCTCGATCCATCGGAACAGGTTCTGTTGTTCTTGCTCTTCGCTGACGACATATAGTTTATTGGCTTTTTTTGTTTCGTTGTTTGTTGTTTCTTTCATTGGTTTTGTTCCTCTCTTAGGTATTTTTTCCATTTTTGGGCGCTGCTTTCGCTGATTCCTAGTTTTTGGGCAATTTGTTTGTTGGTCAGCCCTTGCTCTGCAAGCTCTTTGAGTTCTTGTTTTTTGTCTTGGTATTTTGTTGTTTTTCTGGGGATGATCGCTCCTTGTCTTACCAAGATTGCTTGGATGTAGATGGGCTTGAGCTGATATTCTTGGGCTAGGCATTGTATTTCTTTGCCTTGGCGATAAGATCCAGCGATTTCTTGGTCTCGCTGTTGTCTTGCTTGTTTTTTTGTTTCTCTTGGCGTTTCTTCTAAGTCGGGCTCTTCTAGGATGGGGAAGCGTTTTTTGGGTTTTGGGATTTCTTCGCTGGGTCGGTATTGTGCCACATATTGCCCGTAGCTTAATCCTAGTCTCTTTGCTTCGGCGTTGGCTTCTTTTAGGGTTAGTTTTTGCATTGTTCCTCCTAATAATCAATGGCTTCTTGTTTGGTGATGAAGAAGTGGATTCCAGGGGCACATTCTCTCCATCGGTTATCGTCGAAGTCCTTGATTTCGTAGGTCTCGCCGACTTTGTAAATAAAGTTGGGATCGTGAGTTGAAGTTGCATCTTTGTATTTTTTTTCGCCGCTAAAGTCTGTGATTTCTAGTACGGTGGCTTTGCTGGCTCTGCATTTTCTAGTGGTGGCGGAGCTTCTTTTTGCATCTTCTGGGATGAGCAGCTTGACAATTCGGTCTTCTCTGCATTTTTTCCATGCAATGAATGCGCCTTCTTCAGGGCATTGGATCGAGCCGTAGTCTGCGCCACTGAGGTCTGCGCCACTGAGGTTTGCGCCACTGAGGTTTGCGCCACTGAGGTTTGCGTATCTGAGGT
>JBHBDS010000071.1:0-9858 GCA_041784625.1 Filifactoraceae bacterium | reverse complement strand
TAGAAAATAAAGAAAAATGGTATAATAATAGGAAACAAAAGCATTGAAATAGACATACGAGAGATAATGGAGGATTTATGCAAAAAATTGGAATTCTAGTAGATACAACTTGTGATATGGATTACTCGATTGAGTCAAATCCGAATATCAAAATGATTCCGCTACAAATCATTTTCAACGATGGAAGATCGTTCCGAGACAAAATTGAGATCAGCTACGGCGAGATGATTGCATCACTTGATCAATTTGAGACCAAGACATCGCTTCCGATCATTCAAGATGCGGTGGATGCGGTGAAATATTTTGTCGAAAATGGCTATACCCACCTCTTTACGCTGATGCTTTCGAGTGAGCTCTCTGGGACGCACGGAATGATTAAGACCGTTTCGGAAGAGTATGGCAAAGAGCTCGTTGTTGAGAACATCGACACGCTTTCGGCAACTTGGGGAATCGGTCATGTGGTGGAGCAGATGCTTTTGCAAATTGACGAAGGAAAAAGTTTTGAAGAGATTTCGTCTTACGCAAAGAAAAAATTTGACACGACCACGGTTTTCTTCGGTGTTGAAACATTAAAATATCTCATCCGAGGCGGGCGAGTAAGCAAGCTCTCTGGAACAGTAGGCGAGGCACTTGATATCAAACCGATTTTGGAACTTAAAGGTGGAAAGCTGATTCCGATCGAAAAAGTTCGTGGAAGAAAAAAATCGCTTGCAAAACTGGTAGATCTCGTTGCTGAAGCTGGAAAAGGCAAAGAGATTGAAAAATTATATGTTTTGCATGGTGACCGACTCGAAGAAGGCAATATGCTCAAAGAAAAGCTCAGCGAAAAAATTTCCGCACCAATCGAAGTGAGACACCTTGGTACGCTCGTGTCGGTACATGTTGGACCAGGACTGGTTGGCGTGGTTTCTATTTACAAATAGCAAAAAACAAGATAAGATAGTACAGGACAAATTATTCGTTACAAGAAAAACGCAAGCCGAACCATAACCCTACGTTTGGATGCGAATGACAGCGAGTGAATCAGTAAAGTGTTTTCTTGGGGCCACTACGAAAAAACAAGAAAGGGAAAAAATGAATACGACTAAACAAACAAGAGAGCTTGCGATGACAGCGATTGTTGCAGCGCTCTATGCGGTGCTCACATTAGCGATTGCGCCCATTGCCTACGGAGCGATTCAATTTCGATTGTCTGAGGTGATGACCTTGCTCGCATTTTACGACAAAAAAATGATGCCAGGGCTCATTTTGGGCTGCTTGATCGCCAATTTGTTTTCACCATTTGGGATGATTGATGTTGTCGTCGGAACTTTTGCAACAGCACTTGCTGTGTATGCAATGACCAAGACGAAAAATCTTTATCTTGCATCCCTCATGCCGACGGTTTTCAATGCAATTATTATCGGCACAGAGCTGTGGTACTTGCTGAGTCTTCCGCTGCTCGAAACAATCGGTTATGTTGCGCTTGGCGAATTTATGGTTGTCAGCATACTCGGGGTACCGATCTACAAGCTTGTCACCAGCCGATTGCCCATCAAGAGCGAAGCAAGAGGATAGCAAGTCATAATGAATCATTCAGATTTTTGTTACAAATAAGGAGGATGCCATGAGTGATCAAGATTTCCTAAAAGATTTAGAAGATGAAGAACCAATTATCCTAAATATTACATTGGATAATGGAGAAGAACTTCCAAGCGAAGTGATTGGGATTTTTGAAGTGGAAGGCAGCGAGTACATTGCACTTCTGCCAGAAGATGACGATCGAGTGTTGATCTATCGTTACCAAGAGCTGAGCGATGATGATATTGATCTTCAAAACATTGAAGACGACGAAGAATTCCAAGCGGTAACGGAAGCTTTTTGGGAAATTTTCGGCGACGAAGATTTTATGCCAGAAGAAGATTAATCAGAAAAAAATCAAAACAAAAAACAATTAGCGTGGTGAAAACTGCGCTATTTTTGTGGAGAAAAACTTGTAAAGCCTTTGTGATACAGAGCAAAAAAAGAGGGGATAGAAATCTACCACCTCGTATAAAGTCTAATTTTTGGTTACATCAAATGGTGCACCGGGAGGGGCTCGAACCCCCGACACGTGGCTTCGAAGGCCACTGCTCTATCCATCTGAGCTACCGGTGCATCAAAAGTACTTAACAAATAAAAGTACCTTACAAATATATCATAGATATTGCAGATTTTCAAGCATTTGAATAGAAATTATCTTTGACATTCTGCATTTGCAAAATGAAAGATGAATCCTTCTTGAGATGATAAAAATTTAAGAGGCAAAAACAAGCTAATAAAGATAAGCTAATTAAAAGCAAGCTAATAATAACGAGCTAGTAAATATCGCAAAATTCATTGCGCATTGTCGAAATCATTCCTGAAAAATATTTTTGAAATATATTACAGAAGGGATTTTCGTTTCGGCACGGCAAGTTGTGCGATGAGTTCTCCTGTCTCAAGGTGATAAATTTTTGCAATATGATCTTCAATTACGGCACAAGAGGAGCTTCCATCTCGTGGAAGAGAAGTGCTACCAGGGTTAATGATAATCATTTCTTCGTCGGAATCGAGCTCCTTAATATGGCTGTGTCCGCAGCAGAGAATATTTGCGCCTTGCTCCTTTGCTTTCATAATCATTTGCATTCGGGAATACTGATGCCCATGCGTCGCAAAAATTTTGTAATCGCCCAGTTCGAGGATCAGCGCAGGGGTGTTCAGATTTTTTTGCAAGAACTTTTCATCTTCCATGTTGTCGCCATTTCCTTTTGCAAGGAAAATATTCTTCTGCGCAGAAATTTTTTGGGCGAGCTCGATTGGTTTTACATCCTCGCAGTATCGGTATGAGCAGAGAATGTCGCCACAGTGGATGATTGCATCCGCATCGCCAATGATTTTTATGGCTTTTTCAAATCCTTTGGGCTCGCCATGCGTGTCGCTGATGATTCCAATTCGCATAATTTCTCCTATAAAAAACGGCTGGTTACTTTGCTCCAAAAATCGTAGTTGTGTAGTCGAAGCACTTGAATTTTGTCCTTAGAAGAAGTGATAGTAATTTTTCGTACTTCCTCAAAAGGCATATCAAATCCGTCACGCACAATTTGCACCGAGGAACGATCCTGTGTCTGCGGAATAATTTCGATGATCGAATCAGGTGCGGTGACGATGCTCGAGGTAAGCGAGCGATACGCATTGGTGTTCGACGGTGACAGCGGGGTGATTTGCAAAAGTTCCAATGACGGGTCAACGATTGAACCGCCTGCCGAATAGTTGTATGCAGTAGAACCAGTTGGCGTCGAGATGAGCAGACCATCGCCGCTAAAACTTTCGATAAACGAATGATTGATTTCCATATCTAAATGAATCATGCGAGGAATGGTATTACGAATTACCAGCTCGTTGAGTGCGTAAATTTTTTCGGTGTCAAAGCCCATGTCAATGTGCGCTTTGACAATCGAAATTGGCATCAAATAGTATTCGCCAGCCTTGTATTCCGAGATGAATTTATCGATATCAGCGGGACTAATGTCCTGCAAAAACCCCAAATGTCCCGTGTTAATTCCGACGATCGGCGCTTTGGGATAGTTGAACTCGTGAACTGCATTGATAAATGCACCATCGCCTCCGACTGCGATGATCAAATCCACTTCCGATGTGATTTCGTCAAGAATTTGAAATCCTTCCTCGATCAATTTATGTTGCAAACGAGCAAGCGCATTTTGTGATGCTTGCGTCGGATTGGACGTAATAAAAATTTTCTTTGGCATAACAACCTCTTTTCTAGTAAATACCTAAGAAGATTGTAACAGTTTGATAGATTATTTGCAATATTTCTGTCGCAGATTATTCGGAAAAGAAAACAAAACGAAATTTATTTCAAAAAATTTAACACGAAAATTTTTTGAAGTCTGTTTTTTAGTTGAAAGCATTTGTTCTAAATGATATGATGTTACTTCAGAAGACAGGAGAAAAATATGTGGAAAGAAAATGCTCAGCAATACAATCGCCTAGTTTGGATCGCAGAGAGCGATAATGCGCTCAAAAAAATATTGCTCGATGAAATGGACATTTCGATTCGAATGCTCGTTGAGCTGAAAAAAGGCGACTATATTCTTGTCAATGGCAAGAAAAAAATCGTACGTGAGGAAGTTTGTCGTGGAGATGAAATCATCGTGATTTTGCCTGAGGAAAGCAGCGAGTATCTAGCACAGGACATCAAGCTAAATATTTATTACGAGGATGAAGATATGCTGGTGGTCGAAAAACCATATGATATGGTCGTCCATCCAAGTCGAAGCCATTTGGAAAATACCATGCTCAATGCAGCACTTTATTATTTCAAACAGCATAATATTCAATCGAAGGTTCGTTTTGTCAATCGATTGGATCGCTATACAAGTGGAATACTAATTATTGCCAAAAATGCGTATGCACATTCGGCGATGACCAAGGAAAATTCGCTCTGGTCGATGGAAAAAGAATATCTTGCAGTGGTGCAGGGCAAACTCACTGGAGAGGGAACGATCGACCGACCGATCGCAAAGTCGGAGGATGGAATCCGGCGTGAGGTGAGAGAGGACGGGCAACGAGCGATCACGCATTATAAAGTGATAGCGAGCAACGAGCTTGCTTCGCTTGTACAAGTAAAGCTTGAGACAGGACGAACGCATCAGATTCGGGTGCATTTTAGCAGTTTAGGTCATCCGCTTTTTGGCGATGAGCTCTACGGTGGTGATATGAGATGGATCGATCGTCAGGCGCTTCATTCGAGACGGCTAGGATTCTTTTCGCCACGCAAAAAAGAAAAAATCGACATAAAAATTCAGCTCCCAGAAGATATCCAAGAGCTGATTCAAAAATTGCTACCCAATACTCGATTCGATATAATCGACTAAGTTTTGAACGGTTACGATGCTTTCGATTGCTTCGTCCGAAATTTCTATTTCAAATTCATCCTCGATGGACATGATAATTTCTACCGCTTCAATCGAATCTGCGTCAAGATCGGTTGTCAAGTTCGAAGCCAATTGAATCTTGTTACGATCGATGCCCAACTGTTTGCTGATGATATCTTGGATTTTTTCGAAAATCATATTGCCTCCTCATTACACATTATTCCTTTAGAGAGTATAATACAATCAATTTGATTTATCAACCACTAATTTGGAGAACTTATGCGATACCGTAAACCAAAAGACTATGAAACCAAGCTCCACCAACTAAAAGAAGAAAAAATTCTTTGCTCCAATTTTGATGAGCTTTGCTTTGAGAATAGACCATTGTTTCTAGAAATTGGAATGGGAAGAGGGGATTTTTTGACCGAATATGCCGAGCGATTTTCGCCAAGTGATTTTTTGGGAATAGAACGCCAAGCGCCACTTCTTGTTTTGGCAGGACAAAAAATTTTAGAAAAAAATCTTGGCAATGTCAAGCTGATGAATATGAATGCGAATCAATTGGAAGAAATTTTGCCAGAGAATTCGGTGTCCAAAATTTTTCTAAATTTTTCCGATCCGTGGAGCAAGCCTCGCTATCAAAAACGAAGACTCACGCATATCGATATGCTCAGACGATATGAAAAAGTGATGAAAACAGGCGCAATGTTGGCGATCAAAACCGATAATCGAGGGCTGTTTGAATTTAGTATTGCGCAGATTGAGGAGTTTGCGCAGAGCTCAGAGCACTATTTTGAAATCGTTCGTGTCATAGAAGGACTGCATGATGAAGAGAACAAATCGCTACTGGATGCGGATGATCCCATTTTTATCATGACAGAGTACGAAAAAAAGTTTGTTTCATTGCAGAAAACGATTTTCGCTATTGAATGTATCCTCATTTAATTGTAAAATATAGGTACTGAAGGAGGGTGCTTATGTGAGTAACTATAAAAGAGGTTGGAAAACTTGCTGGGGTTTAAATCTCTACGGTTTCAAAAGTTATTAAGAACTCTAAGCCAGTGTCGGAGGATATCAGAATTCGAGTGCTCGAGGTGATTGAGGAAACAAAATATGTTCCCAATCCTGTTGCGAGGAGTCTCGTGCTTCGCAAAAGCAATTTTATTGGCGTCATCGTTCCAGATATTTCGGATTTCAAAATGGGCGATATGCTCAATGGAATCGAAGAAGTCGGAAAGATGTATGACTACGATTTGATCGTTTGTAATTCGTATGGAGAGCCTGAAGAAGAGGAGAAGTATATCAAACTTCTGCTCAACAAACAAGTGGCAGGAATTATTTTTTTGAGTTGGAATTTGACCGAGAATCTCGTCTCATTAGTCAAATCGAGCAATCTGCCTGCTATTTACGTGAGCAAAAATGCAAAAGATTTTGACATCCAATCTGTTGGCGTGGATCATCACAAAGCGGGAGCGGATGCGGCAAGATATATTTTGGAAAAGAATTTCAAAAAAGTGGCGGTGATCGATGCGGTTCGTGAGGATAGTCACAAAAAGTCGGAGGTGCTTCGTGGCTTTACAGAAGTATTTGACCAAGCGAAAATTTCTTTTGACAAACACCAAGTTTATTACAAGCGGAATCGAGTACAGGCGAGCTATGAGTACTTGGCGGAGTACATAAAGGATGGGAAAGAGCTTCCAGAGATTTTCTTTGTGACAGGAGATGATGCGGCGGCAGGAATCATTAATGCGCTGATGGACAATGGTATCAATGTGCCAAATCAAGTTTCAGTTTTGGGCTACGATAATTCTAAAATTTCCACCATCGTTAGACCAAAGCTCACAACAATTGACCAACCGCTATATGATATTGGAGCGATTGCGATTGGCGTGTTGATTAAGCAGATTAATGGAGATGATGCGGCAGGAGGAAAAATTATTCCGCACAGCATCGTGGAGCGTGAGAGCGTAAAATAGTTTTGGTACTTCGCTAGTAATTAGCGAAGTACGATTGACATTATATTTTTTGACAGAAAAAATGGGAGGGACGATGAACAAAGTAGTAATCACACATCAAGGACTGACGCTTGAGGATGTAATCAATGTTGCGGAAAACTTTTATGAACTGGAATTATCCGAGGAAGTGAAGAAGAGCATTCAAACATCGCGAGCATTCGTTGACAAATATGTGGAAGATGAGCGAGTGGTGTATGGAATCACCACGGGCTTTGGAAAGTTTTCGGACGTGTTCATTCACAAAGATGACACGGCAATGCTCCAAAAAAATCTAATTATTTCACACGCTTGTGGCGTGGGCGAGCCATTACCAGAAAAAATCGTGCGTGCGATGATGATGCTTCGTGTCAATGCGCTGTGCAAAGGATTTTCAGGCGTGCAGCTTGCGACGGTGGAGCAGCTTGTGGATATGATCAACAATAAAGTTCACCCTGTCGTTCCAGAAAAGGGATCGCTTGGAGCAAGTGGTGATTTGGCGCCGCTTTCTCATATCGTACTCACTATGATCGGACTTGGTGAGGCATATTTTGATGGAGAGCGTATGCCTTCTGCTGATGCACTCGCAAAAGTGGGGCTGGAGCCAATCCTTCTCTTATCAAAAGAAGGATTAGCGCTCATCAACGGGACGCAAGCGATGACCGCAGTGGCATGTTTTGCGGTGCGTGATGCGATAATGCTTGCGAAACAATCGGAAATCAATTTGGCGCTCAGCATGGAAGCGCTCGAAGGAATTTCCGATGCATTTGATCCAAGAATCCATCTGGCGAGAGGACAGAAAGGACAAATTTCTACAGCGAGCAATCTTCTAAGAATCATCGAAGGTTCTGAATATATCACAAGACCGGGTGAAAAACGTGTACAGGATGCTTATGCGCTACGTTGTTCAGCGCAAGTAATCGGCGCATCCAAAGATGCCATTGAGTTCGTAAAACAAAAAGTTGAAATAGAAATCAATGCGGCGACCGACAATCCGCTGATTTTTGGCGAGGATGCCGTAATCTCTGGTGGGAATTTCCACGGACAACCGATTGCGCTACCGATGGATTTTCTCGGCATCGCAATTTCGGAGCTTGCCAATATTTCCGAGAGAAGACTGGAACGATTAGTCAACCCAGCGCTTTCCAACGGATTGCCAGCGTTTTTGGCACCAGATGGTGGACTCAATTCGGGCTTTATGATCGTTCAATACTCCGCTGCAGCACTGGTGTCTGAGAACAAAGTTCTTGCGCATCCAGCATCGGTGGATTCAATTCCATCATCTGCCAACCAAGAGGATCATGTGTCGATGGGAACGATCGCAGCGCGCAAGGCATATTCGATTGCGACCAACGCAAAAAATGTTCTTGCGATGGAATTGATGGGCGCTTGCCAAGGGATCGATCTGCGAGAAAAAAGACAGCTCGGAAAAGGATCATCCGTTGCATATGAAGTCGTTCGAAAACAAATTCCATTTGTTGGAAAAGACCGAGTGATGTATACGGACATCAATCAATTTGTAGAAATTCTAGAATCACAGGAATTGATTCATAAAGTGGAAGAAGCGGTTGGAGAGTTGAGCTTAATTTAGAGTGTTTTGTGTGAGAGGACTAGACGTTTAGGAAATAGTCAAAACAAATTTATCCTCACATTGTAGATGGAATTGCTCTGTGAGTTTACTTGGGAATTTACGAATTCAAAAATATTTTTTGAAATATTTCTGCTAGAATAATCATACAAAATGAGGTATAATGTATTCGAGCCTGGAATGTTGGTTTTGTCACCTAAATTCAACCGACATAATTAATACGGGATTCTGATTGTATTTTTGACGATGACATGCCTCCTTAGAGTGGACTTCAAAAGCAAAAGTCAAGAAACCCACCTGAGTGATACTCGGGAGTGAATTTAATGGCAAGACGGCATTTTGGGTTTACTAGAAAATCAAGACTACTGTGAGCGATTGCAGTGGTCTTTTTTTGTTGAATCTATGTATTTAAGAACAATTATGTGGTAAAATGTACGGTAGGAAATTATGTTTACATGAAAATATGGAGGAAGTTTTGGAAGTAAATTCAAAAGAGATTCAAAAGGGAGTCAATCTGATTTCGATTCCGTCATCACAGTACAAAACGAATTTGATTTCGCTATATATCAAAAGACCGCTCGCAAAGGAAGAAGTGACAATGAACTCACTGATTCCATATATTCTTCGTGCGGGAAGTAAGAAGTATGAGACGCAGTCAGCGATGGTGCGTGCATTACAAAATTTGTATGGCAGTTCGATCGGCGTCAGCGTGAGCAAAGTTGGAGAAAAACAAATTCTCAGCTTCAAGCTCGCATACACGGACGAGCAGTATTTGGATGAAAAAATTTCATCAGATGTACTCGACATTCTGATGGATATGGTGTTTCACCCTTATCTGGAAGATGGCGGATTCAAACAGTCGATTGTCGATCTGGAAAAAGATACGCTTCGTGAGGCAATTTATGCGAAAATAAACAACAAAGCAAGTTATGCAATGGAAAAAATGGTTGAATCGATGTGCGAGGGCGAACCGTTTAGCATTCCTGAGGACGGATTTTTGGATGATCTCGACAAAATTGATGGCAAAAATCTCTATGCTCACTACAAAAAAGTCATTGCAACCTCAGAGTTTGACGTGGTAATCGCAGGGAATGTGGATGAAGCAGCAGTGAAAAATGCCATCGCTAAGCAAATGGGATCTCGCAGCGACATCATCAAGCTTGAGCGTGAAAAAATTTATCACGAGCCCAAAGAAGTGAAAGAGGTGATCGAAAAGCTGCAAGTCAATCAAGGAAAAATTGTTCTCGGCTACCGAACCAATATTGGCGTGGAAGATGAGCTAAACATTCCGCTCACGCTTTACTCCGTGATTCTTGGTGCAGGTACAACGTCGAAATTGTTTATGAATGTAAGAGAAAAGCATTCACTCAGCTATTCCATCGGC
>JBHBDS010000070.1:0-3911 GCA_041784625.1 Filifactoraceae bacterium | reverse complement strand
GGTGACGATTTTCTGAACGAAATTTTGCTCATTATATAATGAAAATTCATTTATTATTTTGTGATTTCTAGAGAAAAAATTTCTCACATTCTCAATTTCAAATTATATTCTTGTTTGTAAATATTTTTTTGTAATTACTTGGAATTTTTTTCTTTTTCTTTCAAATATTCACATAGAAAAACTGATTTCATAATCCGCTGACAAAAATCCCTAGCGTGCATTTGATTATTTAGCGCCAGTAACTTTTCCGTTTACTTATGATTTTCTCTAATCCAACCCAAACGATGCGATATTCTTTGCCGAGCGCTTTCCAATTTTTCGCAAAAAATACAGAGCAATTTCTCACTCTGTATCTTCGCTTAATTTATTAAATTATCTCTTCATTTATGCTCTTATGCCGCTTCAAAAGATGTTACGTCGTAAATAATTCGGCAATCTCAGTTGCGGTGGTCTTCCCAAAGTATTTTTCGAGTTCAAATTTGCTCAGCACCTCTTCGACGGTTTTGCGATCAAAGTTTTGCCCCTCAAGTGCCTGTGCAATTTCTTCGACATCTTCTGTGCCAAAGAAGTCACCGAGAATTTTTACATCTTGCATCTTACCTTCTTCAATGTCGAGTACGATCTCGAGCCAGCCGAACGGATATTTTGCACCGTTTTTGAATGTCCCTTTTGGGGATTGTCCCCAGTTCCACTCTCTTTTGCCGAAGCGAGATTCTTTGATTTTTTGGATTTCTGCGTGATCTTCTTCGGTGAGTTTGTATTCTTTTGGCTCTTCCCCAAATTGTTTGAAGATTTCGGTGAGCAAAAGCTGTTTGAAGTCTTCCACCGTTTTGTCTTCTCCAAGATATGGTTTGATGTTGGTCACTCGAGCTTTGACGGAGGAGATTCCTTTTGTGACGAGTTTTTCTGGTCGCACATTGAGCGCTGAGATGAGATTTTCCATTTTTACGTCAAACAAGATGCAGCCATTGGAGAGCACACGCCCTTTCCAAATCGATTGGGATGCGCCAATTACTTTTTTCCCATCGACGGTGATGTCATTTCTGCCCGAAAGTTCTGCGTCGACGCCCATCGCTTGGAGCGCAGCAACGATTGGTTTGTAGTAGAGCGAGAAGTCGATTTTTCCTGTGGCGCGATCTTTGGTGATGAATGAAAAATTCAAATTGCCCAAATCATGGTATACTGCGCCGCCACCCGTGATTCGGCGAATGACTTTTACATTGTTTTTTTCGATATATTCTTGGTTGATTTCTGCCCAAGCGTTTTGGTTTTTGCCGATGATTACAGCATTGTCGTTTTGCCAAAGCGCCACATATTCTTCGTCTTCGAGCGGAAGATATTTGAACAAATATTCTTCGGTCGAGAGATTGTATTCTGGATCGTAAGAACTAAATTCGATGTAGCGCATTATTTTTTCCTCCTAGCTGGTGCTTGGTGAATTGCCTGTCCAAAAATTCCTGCTGCGGTTTCTTGGATCGTCTCTGCCAAGGTCGGATGCGCATGGATCGCCTTGAGTACATCTTTCGCATTCATTTCGTTGGCGAGCGCTAGCGTGAACTCTGCGATCAGATCATTCGCATGAGGGCCAAGGATGTGCGCGCCAAGAAGTTTGCCATCTGGTGTGGCGAGCAATTTTACCAATCCTTCGCCTTCACCCAGCGATAGCGCTTTGCCATTGGCAGCAAAATTGAATTTGGACGATACATATTCTACGCCTTGCTCTTTGAGTTCTTCTTCGGTCGCGCCGACATGAGAAACCTCGTTGAGCGTGAACACGCAGTTTGGCACCACATCGAGGTTGATGTGGCTTTTGTGTCCGAGGATAAATTCTGCCACTGCCTCGCCTTGTGCGCTTGCCACATGAGCGAGCTGCGGATTGCCTTTGACGATATCGCCGATTGCAAAAATATTTTTGACATTGGTCTCAAAGTTCTCGTTTACAGCAATTCCTTTTTCGTCGTGCTCGATGCCTACTCCCGAGAGATTTAGTCCATCGACTGCCGCTTTTCTGCCGCTTGCCGCGAGTACATAGTCGCCCGTCACTTCGACAATTTCATCTTTGGTTTTGTATTGCGCAACCACTTTCAGTCCGCCATTCTCCTCGATAATTTCTTTGGCACGGATGTCATTGTACACTTCGATGCCTTGCTTTTTCAAAAATGGCAGCAATCGCTTGCTGATTTCTTTATCCGCATTTTTGAGAATTCTGGAAGAAAGTAGCACCACCTCCGTGCCAAGTTCCTGATAAATACTCGCAAACTCGAGCCCAATCACGCCGCCGCCGATGACGATCATTCGTTTTGGAATTTCTTCCAGCTCAAGCAATTCGTCCGAGGTAATTACGCCTTTGGAGTCGATTCCTTTGGTCTCGGTCATCTCTGGCGTAGAACCGGCTGCGATAATGATGGCATCGCACGAAATATTTTCTTTTTCGCCATCCGCTTTTGCAACACTTACTTCGTTACTGCTTACGATGCTCGCCTCTCCGCTGATCACTTCAATATTCGCATAGCTCTTGAGCAATTGCTCGATGCCTCCCACGAGGGTATCCACGACATTTTTTTTGCGTGCTTGAAGCAGTTTGCCATCCACAGTCGGAGCGACTTCTCCAACGATTGCAAACTCGGATGATTTTTTCATCTGATGCATAAGCTCTGCCGTTTTGTAATAGGTTTTGGTCGGGATGCAGCCACGATTCAGGCAAGTGCCGCCGACACGATCTTTTTCCACAAGTACAACATCGGCGCCAAGCTGTGCCGCTCGAATTGCTGCGACATATCCTCCTGGTCCACCGCCGATGATTAGAATTTTTGACATATAGCCTCCTGTACAAAAAATGGAGAGGAGTTGTCCCCTCTCCGCAATATTTTTCCGAAATTATTTTTCGTATTTCAAAATTGGATTTCTTGCTGCCAATGTTTCGTCTGGTCTTCTTACCAAAGTTGTCAGTGGCGCATTTTGCAATTCGGTCGGATTTTCTCTCGCTTCTTTTGCAATCTGCTTCATCGCTGCGATAAATTCGTCGAGCGTCTCTTTGCTCTCCGTCTCAGTCGGCTCGATCATCAGCGCCTCAGGCACAATCAGTGGGAAGTACACTGTCGGTGGATGGAAGCCCATATCGAGCAATCGCTTCGCCACATCGAGTGTGCGTACTGCTCCGTCCGCATTGTCTTTGAGCCCAGCAAAAATCACTTCATGCTTGCACACTGCATCGTATGCCAATTTGTAATCATCTTTGAGCATTTCTTTGATATAGTTTGCGTTGAGCACCGCCATGGTCGATGCTTCTTTGAGTCCGTCCGCACCCATCATCAAGATGTAAGTGTATGCACGAACCATTATGCCAAAATGTCCTTGGAAATCTTTGACTCGTCCCATCGAGTTTGGAATATCATACTCGAGATAGTAACGATCGTCTTTTTTCTCCACTGTTGGTTTTGGTAGGAATGGCTCCAGAATTTTTTTCACGCCGACTGGTCCGCACCCAGGGCCACCGCCACCATGTGGTGTGGTGAAAGTTTTGTGGATGTTCAAATGCACCACGTCAAATCCCATATCGCCTGGTCTTGCATGTCCCATAATCGCATTGGCATTGGCGCCGTCGTAGTAAACAAGTCCGCCCGCTTCGTGCACAATGCTCGTAAGCTCTTGGATATGTCCCTCAAAAAGTCCGACGGTGTTCGGGTTGGTCAGCATGAGCGCACAAGTGTCATCTCCAACAACTTCTTTGAGCGATTCAATATCAACTAGTCCGTCTTTGCCCGATTTTACTTCGATCACGCTGCAGCCAGCCATTACTGCCGTCGCAGGATTTGTTCCATGCGCAGAGTCTGGCACGATCACCTTGTCCCGTTTGAAATCGCCACGATGCTCGTGATACGCTTTTATCATATTGATTCCTGTGAACTCTC
>JBHBDS010000069.1:0-4882 GCA_041784625.1 Filifactoraceae bacterium | reverse complement strand
CGTGATCGGCTTGGTGTGTCCGATGCTGTCTCTCTCGCTCAAATAATTTTGGAAAGTTTCTTTTATTTTTTTTGACAATGCATTTTCTGCATTTTCAAATTCGATCTCTTCAAGAACTGTGTTGAAGGTCGTGTGTCTACACTGATCCGACCAGTAGGTGTCAAGCATACGAAGTTCTGTTTCCGACGGATTTCTCTTTTTGGAAACAAAATATTCTTGCACAAGCTGAATATCCTCCAGACTCATCGACAAGCCTTGTGCGAGAAGGAATTTTTCGAGCTCTTCGCCCGACAATTCGATGAAGCCATCCATCACCACATTGACTTTGTTGTCGTCAAAAGAATCGTTGATACGAGATGGAATGCCGAGCAATGTGCCCTCTTCCTGATCCACTGGGTTGATGAGAATCGATTTGATCGCACGAATTTGCTCTGGCGAAAGATCCTCTGCCAAGTCGTACACGAAAGCACAGTTTGCAAGAATTTCTTTTTCCAGCGTTGCAGCAATCGTATCAATCAGCCCCTGCTCCCTCTGATCAAACTGCCCTTTGTGATATTGCACCACAATCGGCTCGAGCATATTTTTCTCCAGCGCAAGCGCCGATTCGCCAAAGTAGAGCTTATCTATCGGCGGTTCAGAAAACACGGTTTCTGTAACCTTGGAAAGTTCCTCTTGCGACAGACCTTGCACATCATATCGGATAAAAGTTCTCAGCGAGTCCAGATTGATTCCGAGCTCACTTTGAATCGTATTTTTCGTTTTGTTGGAATAAATGTCAAAGGCTGGCTTTTTCTCTACATAAATTCGGCTGACAAGCGGCGCAATGTCCCAGCGATGGTAGCTATTTTCAAAATGAATTTTTTCGAGAGAGTCCATCACCTTTGCGTTTGCTTCCTCATAGCTGTCCCCGATGTCCGTGATGCTGAGCACTCGACCGCCCGAGGTGAGTACCTTGTCGCCGTCTTTTTTTGTTCCCGCATGAAAAACTTGCGAGCGCACTTGATCCAATTCCGTGATTTCAAATCCCGTTGGATAAGCTTCTGGATATCCGCCCGATGCAAGCACAACGGTGACTACTTTTTTGTCCAGCACTTTAAGATCGATTTCACCCAATTTGCCCGCAGAAGTATGCTTCATTAGCTCGAGCAGATCCGTGTCAAGCAGCTGCAAAATCGATTGCGTTTCGGGATCGCCGAATCTCGTGTTGAACTCAAGCACTTTGAACCCTGATTTTCCAATCATCAGTCCAATAAAGAGCAGCCCTCTAAAATCCAATTTTTCTTCTTGGATTCCACGGATGAATGGCTCAAGCACCTGCGATTTGATTTCTTCGATATATCGATCCGCTTGGAAATTTGGCGCATAGGTTCCCATTCCACCAGTGTTTGGTCCTAGGTCATGCGCAAAAATTTTCTTGTAATCCTTCGCTGATGGAAGAATTTTGTAATTTTTGTTGTCCACAAAGCAGAGAAGCGACATTTCAAATCCGTCGATAAATTCTTCAATCACTAATTCATTTTCACCAAAGATTTTTTGGACAAAAACTTTTTGGCAAAAATCTTCGACATCCGCCTTGGTCTCTGCAATGAACACGCCCTTGCCTTGGCAAAGCCCATCCACTTTGAGCACGACTCTTCCGCTTTTGTCCAAGAGTTCGTTTGCAAAAGAAATTGCTTCAGCGAGCTTATCCACTTTTTTGTACGCTGCGGTTGGAATTTCGTATTTTATCATAAATTCTTTGGAAAATGCTTTGCTGCCTTCGAGCATCGCTGCCGCCTTGGTCGGTCCAAAGATGGAAAGTCCATTTTTTTCGAATTCATCCACTACACCAAGGCACAGCGGATCTTCTGGTCCTACAATGGTGTAGTCGATGTTATTATCTTTGGCAAATTGTAGCAGCGCTTCGATGTCGGTCGCTTTGATCGCCACATTTTCGCCGATATTTTCCGTCCCAGCATTGCCCGGAGCAAAGAATATTTTATCCACCGACTGATTTTTGCGAATCGAGCTGCCGATTGCATGCTCTCTCGCTCCGCTTCCAATGATTAATATCTTCATTTTTTCCTCCATTAATGCTTAAAATGTCTTGTTCCAGTAAATACCATTGAGATTCCATTTTTGTCGCATGCATCGATTGAGTCTTGGTCACGCAATGCGCCGCCTGGCTGAATGATTGCGGAGATTCCGTGCTGTGCCACAAGATTGACACAATCATCAAATGGGAAAAATGCATCCGATGCGAGCACCGCCCCTTTGAAATCTTGCTCCTTGTAGTTGGCAAGTGCCGTTTCGACCGCCCAAATTCTCGAAGTCTGTCCGCCACCGATCGCAATGGTCGTTTTGTTCTTTGCAAACACGACTGCGTTGGACTTGGTGTGCTTAACCACTTTCATCGCAAAGAGCAAATCTTCTTTTTCTTTTTCGCTCGGCGATTTTTGGGTCACAACATTGTATGTTTCCTCTGCGCCAAAATCCGAATCCTGCATCAACATTTTTCCCGAGATGTTCTTGATGCATTTTGCCGATGGCGCAAGATCATAATCAATTTTTAGAATCCGAAGGTTGCTTTTTTGTGTCAATATTTGCAGTGCTTCCTGCGTAAAATCTTTTGCTGCAACGATTTCGACAAAAATTTTGCTGATAGCGCTTGCTGTTTCTGCATCCACCACGCCTGTCGTAGCAATGATGCCGCCAAAAATCGACACAGGGTCTGCATGGTATGCATTGATATACGATTGGTAGGTCGTGTGATTCATCGATACGGCACATGGTGTGGCATGCTTGATGACCGCCGTTGCCACAGTGCCTTCTTCGTTTAGATCACTGCAAATTTCGAGCGCTGTATTGAGATCGTTCAGATTGTTGTAGCTGAGTTCTTTTCCTCCAAGCTGAACAAATTTGGACAACAGCGATTTTTCGCTCGGAATATCATAGACCGCTGCTTTTTGGTGTGGATTCTCTCCGTAGCGAAGATTCTGCGCTTTTTTGATCGGAATTGCTCGCTGCTCCAGAGAATATTCATCAAAAGCATTTTCTACTGGGTGTTTTTTCTCCTGATCGAGCACACGAGAAACAAAGTAGCTTGAGATCATCGCATCGTAATATGCGGTGAGACTAAATGCTTTCATCGCCATTTTTTCACGAAATGCAAGATCGACCTTTCCGCTGCGAATGCGATCCGCTACTTCTTGGTAATCGCTCGGGTCAACCACCACGAGCACGTCTTGATAATTTTTGGATGCGGAACGAATCATCGATGGTCCACCGATGTCGATATTTTCGATAATATCTTCGTGCGATTTGCCCGAGTTCAGCGTGCCCTCAAAATCATACAGATTGACAATCACCACATCTATCGGCAGAATTCCGCCGTCCTTCGCCTGCGCCACATGATGTGCGCTCGCTCTCTTGTAGAGCAGTCCGCCATGCACTTTTGGGTGAAGTGTCTTAGTACGCCCCTCAAACATTTCTGGAAACCCAGTAAAATCTTCAATATCCATCGCTTTGCGTCCACGCTCACGAATATGCTGAAGCGTTCCGCCTGTCGAAATAATTTCATAATCCGCTTCAATCAATACATCAATAATATCAATGATATTTTGTTTATTGGTTACACTGACTAATGCTCTCTTCATTTTTCCTCCAATCGCTTTACTGCCTCAACAATCAATTGATGCTCCATTACGATAATGCTTTGCTGAATTTCCTCCGGTGTTTTGCAAGAAGAAATATCCATCTCCCTCTGCAAAATTATCTCGCCGCCATCGACCACTTGATTCACAAAATGAACCGTTGCACCGCTTGTCTTTTCGCCCGCAGCAAATACCGCACGATGCACATTCATTCCGTACATTCCCTTGCCGCCGTATTTTGGCAAGAGCGATGGATGAATATTGATGATGCGGTTCGCATATTTTATCAAAATCTCTTCGCCGATCACACGCAGGTACCCCGCCAGCACAATCCAGTCAATCTGATGCGCCTCGAGCAGCTCCAAGATTTTTTTCTCGTCATTACAAAAGATTGCTTCTATATTGTTCTGTCTTGCTCGCTCCAGTCCGAATGCGTTCTCGTTGCTCGAAATTACCAGACGAATTTGTGACTTAATCGCGCCTGATTTTTGTGCGTCGATCAACGCTTGCAAATTCGAACCGCCACCGGAGACAAAGACTGCGATATTTTTCCCGATTACAGAATCTTGCACCCGAAATCTCCTTCAACAATTTTTCCAATCACAACCGCTTCGTCGGTCGTATTTGCGCCAATATATTCCACGAGCGACTGCGCTTGCGCTTCTGGCACGACAAATACCATTCCTACGCCCATGTTGAAGCTACGGTACAATTCTTCTTTTTCAACAATTTCAAGTTCTTGGATAATGTCAAAAATCTCTGGATTTTTCCAAGTCTTCGGATCAATCTCGCACGAAATATTATTTGCAAAAATTCTCGGCACATTTTCGATCAATCCACCGCCCGTGATGTTTGCGATGCCACGAATGTCAAATTTTTCGATCACATCAAGAACCGTTTTGACATAGAGCTTGGTCGGCTCGAGCAAAAGTTGCCCGATTGTTTTTTCAGACTTGAATTTGTCGCTCGCTTTGAGATTCAGATGGTCGAAGAAAATTTTTCTCGCCAAAGAGTATCCGTTGGAATGAAGTCCGCTCGAGAGCAATCCAACGACCGCATCGCCTGGCTGAATTTTGCTTCCGTCAATGATTTTGCTACGGTCGATGATTCCAACTGAAAAACCACCGAGGTCATAATCCTCGATCGCATATAGTCCTGGCATCTCTGCGGTTTCTCCTCCGATGAGTGCACAGCCCGATTCCTTGCAACCATCGGCAATCGAGCCAACGATTTCTGCAATTTTCTCTGCT
>JBHBDS010000068.1:0-7994 GCA_041784625.1 Filifactoraceae bacterium | reverse complement strand
TGCACTCGAATTCGATAGAACGGATAATGAAAAGGATTATATGCAACGGCAATATTGGGTGGACGTTTTTGGATTCTGAACGAACAAATACTACTATTAGCATAGTTTGCATGCGAAAGACGATATGACAACTCAATGGAGAAAAAGTATAAAAAAGGTTCACATCACGAGTATATAATTGCGATGTGAAGTCCACAAGATGTCGATCTTTTAATTCCGTTAGAAATAGTAAATATAGAAAGCCTGATGAAGAGGTTCGTCGGGCTTTGATTTTGCGCAAAAATTTCAATGTGAATGCTGAGACAAAACTTAAAAAATATTTTTCCGAAAGAGTTTTTCCTACAATTATATACAAAATTTTAGTTCTCATTTATAATAGTAATGATAACGTTTTCTATTTAGTAAGGACAGGTTGCTCAAAATTTGGGAGATGGATACGCAGGAAATTTTTTGGAGAACTCTGGAAAAATGTACCAGAGGGGATTTTACTGAACAAAGTAGTTGAAGTTTTTTGAGATTTTATTGAGATGAAACTTGGCGACCAAGAGGACTCTTGGAGAAATTTTGAAAAGAACTTCAACATTATGGAGAATTTCCCAAAATATGGAGCGAAACAGTTCAAAAAGAAAGGAAGAAAATGACACAACAAGAAAATACGAAAAAACTAACATCGGATATTGAGATCGCACAGGCAGCAGTACTAAAAAATATTTCAGAAATCGCAACGAAGGTAGGTCTTGAGGCAAAGGATTACGAGCCATATGGCCACTACAAAGCGAAGGTGGATTACAATCTACTCAAGCAGGGCGAAAGCAAAAAGGCGAAGCTGATTTTGGTTTCGGCGATCAACCCAACGCCAGCTGGTGAGGGCAAGACGACAACAACGATCGGACTTTCGGATGCGCTGAGCCATCTTGGCAAAAAAACCATCGTTGCGCTTCGTGAGCCATCGCTTGGTCCAGTGTTTGGCGTAAAAGGTGGCGCAGCAGGCGGCGGCTATGCACAGGTTGTTCCAATGGAGGACATCAATCTTCATTTTACAGGAGACTTCCACGCAATCGGTGCGGCAAACAACTTGCTTGCGGCTTTGCTTGACAACCACATCCACCAAGGCAATGCGCTGGACATTGATACGAGAAGAATCACTTGGAAGCGTGCAATCGATATGAATGATCGTCAGCTTCGTTTCATCGTGGACGGAATGGGCGGCAAAGCGAACGGAGTGCCAAGAGAGGACGGATTTGAAATCACGGTTGCGTCCGAGGTAATGGCGGCGTTCTGCCTATCGAACGACATCGCAGACCTCAAAGAGCGTCTTGGAAAAATTATTGTAGCGTACTCGAGATCGGGCGAGCCAATCACGGCAAAAATGCTCGAGGCAAATGGTGCGATGGCAGCATTGCTCAAAGATGCGCTCAAACCAAATTTGGTGCAAACGCTCGAGGGAACGCCAGCATTTATTCATGGCGGACCTTTTGCCAACATTGCGCACGGCTGCAACTCGGTGATTGCGACAAAAATGGCGATGAAATTGGCAGACTTTGTTGTGACAGAGGCGGGATTTGGTGCGGATCTTGGCGCAGAAAAATTTATTGACATCAAATGTCGAATGGCAGATATTCAGCCAGATGCCGTAGTTATCGTAGCGACAGTGCGTGCGCTCAAATACAATGGCGGCGTGAAAAAAGAAGATCTTGGCGCAGAAAATCTTGAGGCGCTTGAAAAAGGATTGCCAAATCTACTCAAGCATGTGGAAAATATTACGCAGGTATTCAAATTGCCAGCGGTGGTTGCAATCAACAAATTCCCGCTGGATACTGAGGCAGAGCTTGCACTAATTCGCCAAAAATGTGAGGAAAAAGGCGTGAATGTTGCGCTGTCCGAAGTATGGGGCGAAGGTGGAAAAGGCGGCGTGGAGCTAGCAAACCAAGTTCTTGAGCTGGTTGAAAGAGACAGCAAGATGGAATTTGTGTACGACCTTGACACAACAATCCAAGAAAAAATCAATGCGATTGCGACAAAAATTTATGGCGCAAATGGCGCAGTGTTTACGCCAAATGCCCTCAAGCAAATCAAAGAAATCGAGGACGCTGGCTATGGCAAAGTGCCGGTGTGTATGGCAAAAACGCAATACTCGCTCACGGACGATCCGACAAAACTCGGCAGACCGACCGACTTTACGATTACGGTTCGCAATGTAAAAATATCGGCGGGCGCAGGATTTGCGGTGGCACTGACTGGAGATATTATGACAATGCCAGGATTGCCAAAAGTTCCATCAGCAAACAGAATAGATATTGATGACACTGGAAAGATCACTGGATTGTTCTAGGAGAAAAGATGAGCATAAAAATTATTGATAATAAACTCGTGTTTGAAGAGGCGGTCAATCCGCCTCTCCAAATGCCAGAGCAAAAAACAAATTTACTTAGAGAGTCGAGTGTGACAGAATTTACGGCGCTGCTTGCGTCCAAACTTCCTGCCCCAGGTGGCGGAGGTGTGGCAGCACTTGCGGCTGCGCAAGGTTTTGCGCTCGCATCGATGGTGTGCAATCTGACTTTTGGCAAGAAAAAATTCGCCGAGCATGAGAGCAGACTGCACGAAATTCAAGAACATAGCAGCAAACTTGCGAGCAGAATGCTGGAGCTCGTTGATTTGGACGAGGAATATTTTTTGCCTCTGTCCAAGGCGTACGGCTTGCCGAGCAACACGGAAGAAGAAAAGGCGCAGAATGAAATGATTCTAAACGATGCGCTGGCGACGGCATGCCTCGTTCCACTTGAGACGCTCAAAACTTCTTACGAGGCATACGAGATGCTCATTGAGCTGATGCGCAAATCATCCAAAATGGTGGTGAGTGACATCGGAGTGGCGGCGGAATGTTTTCGCGCGGCGATTGAGAGTGCAAAACTCAATTTGCTCATCAACATTCGGCTGATGAAAGACTCACCGATGAAAGAGGAACTGAAAAACCATCTGAATACAGTGCTTGAACAATATCACAAATATCATGCGGAAGTGATGGATTTTGTGATGACGGCGCTTGTTTTTGAAGAATAATTTGAAAAACGAAAGAAACAAGCACAAAAACTTCGAGTAGAAACTCGATGGAAAAGAGTAATATATTTTGCAATGAAAAATTTATAAAAAAATTCTTGTACAACAAGAGTTATGAACATTGACTGAGGAGAGAAAATGAGAAAAGGGGATTTTTATTGGCTGCTGGCGTTGGCAGCGTGGATTTTGATTTTGGTAATTCCAGCAACGAGAGAGCCGTTTATGGCGTACACGGGTGCGCATCCATACATCGGCGGATTTATTAAATTTGCAATCCTAGCGAGTATGGGAGACTTTTTGGGCGTGCGAATGAACAAAGGCAGCTATGATATTCCAAAAGGAATCATCGCTCGTGCGGTGATCTGGGGATTCATCGGGATGATGGTTGCGCTCGTGTTTCCGTTTTTTATGTCGGGAGCGGCAGCAGTTCAAGCGGCGGGACTTCTTCCATTTGAGGGGAATCGATTTGCGCACGCATTTTTTGGTTCGTCCGTGATGAATCTCAGCTTTGGGCCGATGATGATGGTGTTCCACAAGTTCACCGATCTGGCGGTCGAAGCGTATTACAAAGGCGAGCGTCCGATCAAGCTTTCGACACTGGTCGATCGAGTGCCATGGCATAGCGTGGTGGAATTTACTTGGACAAAAACTTGTATCTTCTTTTGGATTCCAGCACACACGATCGTGTTTTTGATGCCGTCATCGTACCGTGTTCTTGCTTCGGCATTTTTGTCGATTGCACTCGGATTCTTGATGGCGATGGCAAACCGCAAAAAAGCGTAACAATTTAGAAAAACAGAAGGAGTGAGCGATCGCTCCTTTTTGTCGTTGATTGCTGGATAAAAATATTGGAGATTTGAATGATTTTACTGTATAATTAAGGAGGAGTATGAAAAAAATATTGGTGCTAAACGCAAGTCAGAGCAAACGTGCAGTGACGAGAAGATTACTAGACTTTGCGATCGAAAAAATCGCATCGCATGGATCAATGGTGCAGACGAGTTTTGCCGATGCGGTGGATGGACAGTGGAATTATGAAGATGTGGGCGAGGCCGATTACAGCGTTTTATATTTTGATCTCAAAAAGCTGACCTACAAAGGCTGCATAGACTGCGGATTTTGTTCCAAACATCGCCGCTGCATGCTCAAGGATGACATCAAGTGGATGTACCGATATTTTGACGAGGCGGATTACGTGATTACCGCAAGCCCGATCTATTTTGGTGGAACTCCATCAAAATTCAAGGCGCTGATTGACCGAATGCAGGCGGTATTTCACAGCAAGTATACGCTGATGGACTCGCTGATTTCTCGGGACAAAAATCGTTTTGCGATTAATATTCTCACCGGTGGAGAGCCAGTGAGCGAGACGCAATTTGCCGGAATCAAAGGCGAGCTCAAATATTTTTACAAATCCATCAACACTGAGGAGCTACAAGATATTTTGCTATCGGACACGGATCGGGTCGATCCCAACGAGGAGCAGGACGTTCTTGCACAAATCGAGTTCGCCATCGAAGAACTTTTGCGACAGGAAACCACAGCATAGAGTGAGGAGGAAATATGCCAGCGATTGCAACCCATTATCTATTTGGCAAAGAAATATACAAAAAATTGATTACCAAAAACCGTAAGGACATCATTGCGATTGTTCGCAAGCACAAAAAAGATTTTGATCTCGGCTTGCAAGGACCAGATCCGATGTTCTACTATCGACCAACGAAGAAAAACGATGTGACGAGCTATGCAGAGGAGATTCATAGCAAAAGTGGGAAAGAATTTTTGGAATATGCGGTTCAAAAAATTCACGAAACACATGACATGAGGCTGTTTGCGTATACGCTGGGCTTTGTGTGCCATTATGCACTGGACTCAGAGCTGCATCCGATCATCAAGAAACTTGGCAAAGACGACATCGGTCATGTGCGCTTGGAGACGGAGCTGGATCGAGAGATGCTTCTCCGTGAGATTTTGGAAAAAGATGCCAAGAAGCGAGAAGAAAAATATCTGCAAAGCTACAAAAGTCGCCTGCGCATTCCAAATCCTTTTGCAAAGAAACATGAAATCGTATTATATAAACCGCAATTTCATCACAACAAACCATCCGTCAAGCCAGAGAAGATTCATCGTGATCGATTGATTCGATACGAAGAAGGACTTGCAGAGGTGATTGCGCAGATCTACCCGCAAATTACAACGAATCAAGTACAAGAGTCGTTGGATAGCTTTATCAAATACAACAAATTGATCTACTCACCGATGGGGGGCAATGTTTCGGTGATCAAAAAGTTGGAAGCGATGATGAAGAAAAAAGGAATCTTCAGCTCCTTGTCGCTGACCAATCGACGTTTCAAAGCGTTTATCGATCCTGCTCGCTCGCTCGTGCCGATGGTGGATCAAACGGTCGAACCTGCGACCTATCTGCTGATCAATTTCTACGACGCCGTGCGTTATCATATCAAATTGTCGGATCGTTTTGATCGAGCGTTCGACTAGGAGGAAGAATGGAGAAGTTAACAAAAATCGAGCGAAATTGGATTTTGTATGATGTCGGCAACTCGGCATTCATCCTGATGGTCAGCACCATCATCCCGATCTACTTCAAGAATATTTCAAGCGCTGAGGGAATTTCGCTGGCAAACTCGACGGCATACTGGGGCTACGCAGCTTCGACTGCGACCGTGCTGGTCATGATTTTGGGACCAACACTTGGAGCGCTCGGCGACCGAAGAGATTTCAAAAACAAATTATTTCTCGCATTTGCATTACTCGGCGTGATTGGATGTTTTTTGCTCAGTACCACGAACAAAGGATTCTTGTTCCTCGGAATGTTTATCATCGGAAAAGTCGGATTCAACATGTCGCTGATCTTTTATGATGCGATGCTTAACGATATTACCACGCCAGAAAAAATGGACGATGTTTCGAGCAAGGGCTATGCGTATGGCTACATCGGCTCGGTCGTGCCATTTATTGCAGCGCTGCTTTTTATCATGAATGCCGAGAAATTCGGAACAACGGCGGGCATGGCGACCAAATTGTCTTTTGTCGTCATCGCTTTTTGGTGGCTGGCATTTACGATTCCTATTACGAGAAGTTACCGCAAAACCTTTGGCGAAAAAATCCATCATGACGATGAAGCAATCAGTATTGCGGAGAATCTTGCCAACTGGAAAAAAGGAATCCTTGCAATCAAAGACAATAAGAAAGTCGCGACTTTTTTGCTTGCGTTTTTCCTATACATCGACGGAGTGTATACGATCATCGAAATGGCTACTTCCTATGGCAAGGATATGGGCATCTCGGATGACAATTTGCTTTTTGCGCTACTCCTCACACAGATTGTTGGATTCCCATTTGCGCTGATCTTTGGCAAAATGGCAAAAAAACATTCTGCTTCGACGATTATCAAAATCTGTATCACGGGCTATATCGGCGTGACATTGTTTGCGCTCCAGCTGGATAAGGCATGGGAGTTTTGGTTTCTTGCGGTGGTGGTTGCGATGTTCCAAGGCGGAATTCAAGCGCTCTCTCGTTCGTATTTTTCGCACATCGTGCCAAAAGAACGTACCAACGAATTTTTCAGCTTCTACGATATTTTTGGCAAAGGAGCAGTGTTTACGGGGACACTTCTCATGAGCGTCGTGACACAGGTGACAGGCAGCTCTAAGTTTGGACTCGTTGCCATCGCTTTGCTACTCATCGCAGGATATTTTGCGTTTAACAAACACTTGAAAGAATTTCCTTCGTAGAATGGAATTTAGGACAGTAGATAATACGAAAAAAGTGTTCAATTAGAAGAGGAAATTCATTAGGACGATTTATCATACAAACACAATGCGATTTCGTTTCGATATTTTATACGAAATCGAACGAAATAATATTGTGAGTGATACATTAAAATAGGAGAAGAATCTATGGAGCATAAGTATATTTCAATCCTAAAAAGAGAATTGGTGCCAGCGCTGGGTTGTACCGAGCCGATTGCGCTCGCCTACGCTGCTGCCAAAGCGCGCGAAGTGCTTGGCATGATGCCAGAGCAGGTGGATGTGCTCTGCAGCGGGAACATCATCAAGAATGTCAAAGGTGTGACCGTGCCAATGTCGGGCGGGATGAAAGGCATTGCGCCATCCGTTTTGCTCGGACTGATTGGTGGCGATGCGACCAAAAATCTCGAAGTGCTCACGACGGTGACAGAAGCGGACATCGAGCAGACCAAAGCATTGCTCGAACAAAGAATCTGCACGATCCGTCTGGCGGAGGGCGTGGAGAATTTGTACATAAAAATAACGCTCAGAAGTGGCGAAGAGTCGGCGGTAGTCGAGATTCGAGAAGCGCACACCAACATCACGCTCATCGAAAAAAATGGCGAGATAATTTTTGAATTGGACGAAGAAGCGCAGGAGAAAAAAACGCAGGAGCAGTTCAACTTTGAGGAAATTTTTGATTTTGCAAACAGCGTCGATATTGCAGAGCTTGAACCACTGATTCGAAGTCAAGTGCAATACAATCTCGACATCGCTAACGAGGGACTGATTCATTCGTACGGAGCGAATGTGGGCAAGACGCTGATCGAAAGTTTTGGCAACGATGTGAGAACCAAAGCCAAAGCATACGCAGCAGCTGGCTCGGATGCGAGAATGAGCGGCTGTTCCAAACCAGTGGTAATCAACTCGGGCTCAGGGAACCAAGGACTCACCGTGTCACTTCCCGTCATCATCTATGCGCACGAGCTTGACGTGACGGAAGAAAAAATGATTCGTGCGCTGATTTTTAGCAATCTCATCGCTTTGATGCAAAAAGCACGCATTGGAAAACTCTCGGCATATTGCGGCGCTGTTTCGGCGGCTTGTGGAGCAGGCGCAGGAATCGCCTACCTCCATGGCTCGAGCAAAGAAGAAATCGCCGATACCATCACCAACACACTCGGCAATGTA
>JBHBDS010000067.1:0-3762 GCA_041784625.1 Filifactoraceae bacterium | reverse complement strand
GCTTGTTTCATACGTAGCACTCCAATTTGCAAATTTCCAAATCTATCCGCTCGAATTTGCTTCATCCACAATCTTGTCGCTGATTTGTCTCTCTTCAATCCCATACGATGTCATGATTCACAATACCACTTGCTATTTTACAGCACCTTCGTCTTCGCACGGTTAAGCACGGATTTTTTGGTGTCGGGTTTTTCGTTTGTGCCGAGAATCTCAACCAAAAGATGCCGCACATCGGAATGTCCTGCACGTGAAATATTCCCGCAGCAAGTTGCGCAGTAGGTGTAGATTCTCTGCTGCTCGTTGCCGATGGTCGCAAGGTCTTTGCTCATCCCAAGTGCCATTTCTTTTTCTTTGGCAATCGCCACGCCGCCAAGTCCACAACATTGTACCTCGTGCATCACATGATGTCCGTTTGGCACATAGCTTGAAAGATTCTCCAAGAGTTTTCCACTGCCACGGTCGGGGCATGGCGGAAAAATTTTGATTTCATTCTCCGCAAGAATTTCGCTCCCGATTCCGAGTTCCTTGAGTTTGTCGTAGATAAAAGTTATTTTGACGCCAAGCTGATCGCCAAAATAGTAATAGCAGTTCGGACAGAGCAAAATGAGCTCCTCAATGCCGTTGTCAGCGATTCTTTGGCGCAGATTTTCCAAAATTTGGCGCTCGTTCTCCATCAGCCCAAGCTCCGCAATCGGCTTGCCACAACAATCGTATGCCACACCGATGTCGTGCTTTGCCAACATTTCTACCAGAGTGCTCAGCGTTTTCGGATAAAAGCTGGCGAAATTGCAACCTGGAAAGAGCACGGATTTTTTGTTTGCCGAGCGATAGTTTTTGAAAATATAATTGCTTTTTTCGGCAAGCAGCGGCGTATATCCCTTGAGTTTTTCGCCCTTGCGCTCCCGATCCTGTCGCATATCCAAAATGATTTCACGACAAGGAATATTCATCGGGCAGACCTCGTTGCATTTTCCGCACAAGAAACAATGATACGCCAAATCGTATAATTCGTTAACATCGCCGATGTCGATTTTATATTTTGTCAAAAAGCGGCAACTTCTCGTGCAAGCACCGCATTTGATACAGTCTTGAGTCGCTAATTTGTAATCCATTTATTGCTCCTTTGCCATCCATTTTTTGAGCACAAAACTACTGCCAAACACAATGACAGCCAGGCCAAGTGCCAACAGCAAATACAAACTGCGATTCTCAGGATTGGCGATTCCTGCTGTGCCGAGCGTAAACATCGCCGTCCCTGGCAGCATAAATATGAATGAGTATAGCGTGAATGGCAAGAGTTTGATATCGGTGATTCCGTACGCAAAGTTTTGCAGATTGTATGGAAAAATCGGCAAAAGTCTCGTGATCATCAGCAGAAGCATCGCATTTTTGTTTGAGCCCGAGAGCAAAAGTTTTTCAAGATGCTCGTTTTTTCGAATCATCGGCTCAATCGCATCTTTGAGAAAATATCTTCCCGCCAAAAAGGACGCCACCGCACCCGCCGTCGCTGCAATCGCGCAGAGCAGCGTGCCAAGCCACGGACCAAACACCACGCCCGCCACAATGGCAAAACTCACGCCTGGCAATGCCAGCAGCACCGACCCGACCATCGTGCCGACGACATAAATCAAACTCGCCAGCAAAATATTTTGCTGCACGAGATGCTGAAGGCGAGCAAGATTGCCCTTGTCCATCAAATCCCATCCAAACTGTTTCGACAATAGCGCAAGCACAATAAGCACCGTCACAAAAACAACCGCCTTGACAACGCCCTTCTTCTTCAAAATGTTTTGTTCTTTCATCGCTACTCTCCTGCCAGCGCGCGATATGCCTCTTTCTTGAATCCCTCAACGTCTTTGATTTTTGGCAAATTGAGGAGCACATCGCCACTCTCATCACGGCGAAGAAATCCACTCTTTAGATCTTCTTCGCTGAGTTTGTACGTCGCCCAATCATCTTCAAACAATTCTGGTCGCATCAGATAAATCGCCGCCGTAATATCCCAATTGTAAAATCCCTCGAGATCGTAGTCGCTCTCATTGTAATCAAACCAATATCGTGTGCTCTCGATGATATATCTGCCCTGCTCTGTGTGCTGGAGATTTTCTTCAAATTCTTTGCGAGAAAAAATCGTCGCCAAGCAATTGTTGCCTGTGAGAATCGTCGCTCTTTTCGTCGTACTTAGAATCTCGAGCGTCGCTCTGCTATCGACCGAAAGATTCAGTTCATCCATCGGCATGCTGCCGACGATCAGCGGTTCGGTGATTCCTCCCATAAACACGAGTTCTACGCCATCGAGTGCGCTCGGATCATAGTGCAGTGCAGAGCATAGATTGGTTGTCGAGCCAACCGCCAAGATGGATAGTTCGCCTCGATTTTCTTCCGACAATTTTGCAATCGCTCGTGCCGCATCGCTGGAGCAGTCGATTTTTTCACTGCCACGATACAGATTGATGTCCGTGCGATCGATTTCTCGAAGCAGCCGCTTGGTATTGCTGTGCACCGTATCGAGATTCGAGTTGCCAAAAGTCGTCGTAATCGCCAACAGCTCCGCATCCGCCGTGCCGAGCAAGTAGAATAACGCCATCGCATCATCCACATCGCATTTTGGGATGCTGATGGTGTTGTCACAATCCAAAATAATTTTTTTCATAAATCCTCTTTCTATAGTGACAAGCAAGGGTGATCGTTTTGCGAAGCGAAATGCCCAACCTGTCTTGTGCCCAACAATTGAAGTATAGAAATCCAATCGCATTCAGCAAGAGTGTGATTTCGTCATACTTCATTGGAAGGGTGCGCTAATATCTTTTATAAAGTTCCGTGGCATCAACGCCCCGCCGAAATTTATGCTGGAGTATTTGCATTTTTATCATCGTGCGAATCGTTCCATTGTCCAAAAATCGGCGTGCCGATGTGGTTAGAATGCTTTTGGTTCGTCCGATGGTAATTCCTTTTTGCTTGAGCCGAATCGACAGCTCGTAGTCCTCCATCAGCGGAATTTTTGCAAAGCCGCCGAGCGATTCAAACAGTTCTTTTTGGATAAAAATTCCTTGGTCGCCGAACATAATTTTGCGGCTGATCACACGCCAGCCCGAAAGTCGCCCGCAGAAAAACAGCAAAAATGTCTCGGGCTCGAACCGCAGACGGAAGCATCCTGCCGAATATTTTTGGAGTACCGACTCGATGTCCGAAATCGCCGTCTTTGGTACAATACTGTCGGCGTGCAGAAAGAACAAATCTCCCGATGCGAAACTTGCGCCGTAGTTCATCTGATTGCTGCGTCCTTTTTCTTGCGATCGGAGCAGCAGCACTCGATGTCCACTGGATGAGGTTATCCACATATTTTCATTTTCTGCGTTCTCAACCTTTTTGTCTTCATTCTTTGTGCTTGATTCAGAAAAAATATTTGAACTAGCTATTTTCTCGCTAGGTTGCTTCTTGCTCGTCTCGTGCAAATCCGATTCGCTCAAATTTCTCTGCTCAACAAAATCTCGCAACTTCTCAACCGTTTGATCCGTGCTACCGCCATCGACAAAAATCATCTCGCATCGCTCGAGTTTTGTCAGCGATTGCCAGAGTTGGTCGATGTTGTTTTCTTCGTTGTACAGCGGAATGACGATTGAAATCATACGACCTCCACGTTTACTCGACTACCTTTTTGGAAATTATTTGCGTAAAATGCGTCGCTGTCCATCGTTGCGTACAACCTCACTGCATCCGATCGCAAACGACTCGCTCCGCCAACTATTGTACCATATTCAT